>NZ_JBDFXP010000022.1:0-83395 GCF_040911965.1 Phocaeicola sp. RTP21359st1_B8_RTP21360_211022 | reverse complement strand
TGCCGCATCTCTCTCGATTGCGGATGCAAAGGTAGACCTTTTAACGATTACCAGCAAACATACGAAGGAAAAATTATACGGATTTCCTGAAACTTTTTTGTAATACTCTGAATAACAGATGTGTTACAAAGCATGTTTTTATAACGGAGGACACCGGAGGAAAAAGACACACACATTATAATATTCGCACGCGCGTATAAGGACGGAAAAAGGAAGGGACCCATACGAAAACAGCAGACGGAAAACAAGAAAAGACGGAAAAGAAGCAAATCCGAAGGACAACCGGACACCGCAAGCCAGGGCAGGGCAAGGAATGGACAGGAAAACAGCTATGAAAAACGCAGTACGATATACACAACACACACAAGTGAGTTTTCAAAAGCTATTGCCACTGCTGAAAAACTCCAAGAAAGAAATACAAAAAACAGGCTAGAAACCAATTGTGGCATGCCATTCCTCTTTTGGGGATATACCACCCTCTTTGTCAGCCTGCTGGTCTGGTTTCTGGTAGTAACTACCGGGAATTATTATTGGCAATACCTATGGTTCTTACTCCCTATCATCGCAGGAACAGGAACTTACCTCTCTACACGTAATCAGCAGCCGGGTATCAAGACTCATTTGGACAAAGTAATCAATTATATTTGGTTGGTATTCGGCATAACCGGCTTTCTGATATCCATGCTCGCCATGTTTTTCTGGCAACTTCCCATCCTGTTCATAATCCTTCTGCTGATGGGCATGGGGACTACACTAACAGGACTGGTGGTAGGTTATAAAACTGTCACTATTTGCGGCACACTGGGAGCGTTAAGCTCCATCGGATGCCTTTTTTATCCAGGTCCAAACCAGATATTAATCTTCGCTCCTGTCTTTATTTTCATGATGGTTATTCCGGGACATGTATTGAATCATGCTGCCCGTAAACAAAAAAAATCGTAACTTTGCGCCTATGTTCAAAGAATTGAATCCATTACTACATTCCGAACTGAGACTTGCCGTGATGTCCATACTGGTTTCAGTGGAAGAGGCCGAGTTCAGCTATCTGAAACAACAGACAGGAGCGACGGCAGGTAATCTGAGTGTGCAAATAGACAAGCTGAACAAGGCTGGCTATGTAGAAGTCATCAAGACTTTCAAGGGAAAAATGCCTTGTACCATTTGTAAGATTACACTAAAAGGGCTTGAAGCCTTTGAAGAATATGTAGACGCATTAAAAAGCTATATAAACATCAATACATAACAGATCATATCATTATTTGTCACATCCACAAACCTGTTTGAATAAATACTGTTTAACATCTTGATTGACAAGTATTCTGGAACTTACCATCCCAAGATGATTATGAAGGTGTGTCAAAATGCACACCTTCTGTTTTTTACGCACAAAGCCCCGACTTTCACAAGCTGGGGCTTTGTTATTACCTAAAGATTTTGTATCTTTAGGTAATAAGAATTTCACTATGACAAAGATACATTTTCGTTCTTACAATCCCAACCAAACCGTTCTTTTTCCTCAAAGAATTGATGAGGATATTGCAGAAAACGATCCGGTGCGCATGGTTGACGCCCTGGTTGAGGGCTTGAATCTTGAAAGTTTCAGAAAGCTGTATAAGGAATGCGGGCGCAGCCCTTACCACCCCAGGATGATGCTCAAGGTCATTCTGTATGCCTATATGAACAACATCTACTCCTGCCGGAAAATTGAAAAGCTCCTTCACCGTGACATCCATTATATCTGGCTGGCCGGATATGAGAAACCGGATTTCATTACCATCAACCGTTTCCGCAACCGGGTGAAGAATGAAATCAACGAGGTGTTTACCCAAACCGTACTCCTTCTCTCTTCCAAAGGCTTCATCAGCTTGAATGTGGAATACATTGACGGGACAAAGATTGAGTCCAAAGCCAATAAGTATACTTTCGTCTGGCGGAAAACGGTTGAGCGGAACCGTGAACGCCTGATGAAGAAGATACATATCCTGCTAGGGCAGATAGACAATGTCATCGCCCAGGAGAACTCATCGGAAAGCAATGAGGAGATTGAGTTCACTCCGGCCATGCTGACTGAAATGGCAGGAGAATTGCGTCAAGCACTCGAACAGGTTCCTGAACCCTCCACGAAAGAGGAAAAGACTGCGTTGAAAAAGAAACGCAAACAGCTGAAGGAGTTGGAAGAGCACAGGGACAAGCTACAGGAATACGACAACCGTCTGGACACGCTGCAGGACAGGAATTCCTATTCCAAAACGGACAATGACGCTACTTTCATGAGAATGAAGGAGGATGCCATGCGCAACGGACAGACGAAGCCCGGTTACAACCTTCAAATCGGCACCGAAAATCAGTTCATCACCGATTTTGCACTCTTCCCGAACCCTACGGATACACTGACCCTGATTCCTTTCCTGCAATCTTTTTCAAACAGGTATGACCGGATGGCCCATACGGTGGTTGCTGATTCCGGCTATGGCTCCGAAGAGAATTACCGCTTCATGTCCGAAAACGGCATGGAAGCCTACGTAAAGTACAACTATTTCCACATGGAGCAGCGGCCGAGATTCAAACCGGACCCGTTCAAGGCCGAAAACTTCTACTACAATGAAGAACATGACTTCTGCATCTGCCCTACGGGGCAAAGGATGCGGAGGATAGGCACCAGGAATGTGAAAACCGCATCCGGATATGTCAACGAAAATGCACGGTACAGAGCTGTCAGGTGTGAAGGATGTCCCCTGCGATGCCGCTGTTTTAAAGCAAAAGGAAACAGGACGATAGAACTGAATCATAGGCTTAGACAATACAAGCGGAGAGCCAAAGAACTGCTCTGCTCTGAGAAAGGACTGAAACACAGAGGGCAGAGATGCATAGAACCGGAAGCCGTGTTCGGACAAATTAAAAACAATATGAACTACAAACGTTTCCGACATTTTGGAAAGGACAAGGTCTTCATGGACTTTGCCTTCCTAGCCATTGCCTTCAATATAAAAAAGATGTGTGCAAAACTGACAAAAAAGGGTATGAACTGGCTGATTAGACTGTTTTATGAGCTTACAACTGCTGTTTTTAGATGCTGGGAACACATAAATCAAAGAAATCTTCAAAAGATCGCAGCTTAAAGAAAGTGAACAGATTTGTATAGTGATGAACAAAAAAAGAGGTGCATCGTGCATTACGACACACCTCCATAATTTTTTAGAATAAACACCATAATAAAAGGTTTTGTAAATTTGTACCCGGAAGAGAGAACATCCTCTCCCACAAAAGTGTTTATATTATACAAACTTTAAATAATAGAATTATGGAATTTGTAACGAATGAAAAGCTGACAATCGTAGGCGCTGCCGGAATGATTGGATCGAACATGGCTCAAACTGCTATCATGATGGGTCTTACTCCCAATATTTGTTTGTATGACCCATACGCTCCCGGCCTGGAAGGTGTGGCAGAAGAACTATACCATTGCGGTTTCGAAGGCATGAACATCACATTCACTTCCGATATCAAGGAAGCTTTGACCGATGCTAAATATATTGTAAACTCAGGTGGTGCGGCACGTAAAGCCGGCATGACCCGTGAAGACTTGCTGAAAGGAAACGCAGCCATCGCTGAAGAATTCGGAAAAAATGTAAAGGCCTACTGTCCGGACGTAAAACATATCGTGGTTATTTTCAATCCGGCTGATATCACCGGTCTGATCACCTTATTATATTCAGGTTTGAAACCATCACAAGTTACAACCCTTGCCGCTCTTGACTCTACACGCTTGCGCAGCGAATTGTCCAAGCATTTCGGCATCGCTATGGATAACGTAGAAAACTGCCGCACGTATGGCGGTCATGGTGAGCAGATGGCTGTTTATGCTTCTACCGCTAAAGTAAACGGAAAAGCATTACTTGATATCATCGGCACTGATGCTTTGACAAAAGAACAATGGACCGAAATACAACAAAAAGTAACTAAAGGCGGTGCAAACATCATCAACCTGCGCGGCCGCTCTTCTTTCCAAAGCCCGTCCTATGTTTCTATCGAAATGATTGCCGCCGCTATGGGAGGAAAACCATTCCGCTGGCCTGCAGGAACTTACGTATCCAATGGTAAATTCGACCATATCATGATGGCCTGGGAAACTTCCATCACCAAGGATGGCTGCCACTTAAAAGAAGTGAAAGGCACGCCCGAAGAAGAAGCCGCATTAGAAAAAAGTTATGCACATCTTTGTGCTTTGCGTGATGAAGTGATTGCTATGGGAGTACTTCCTCCAGTTTCCGAATGGAACAAACTGAATCCTTATATTAAATAATTCTGATTACAATATTCCGTTAAAAACATCGCCGGGTTCACCCTTGGCGATGTTTTTTTTGTATCTTCGCACTCGCAATGATAGACCAACCCACCATAGACCGGATACTGGATGCCGCACAAATTGTAGATGTGGTATCCGAGTTTGTCACTCTGCGGAAACGCGGTGTGAATTTTGTCGGACTTTGTCCATTCCATGATGACAAAACCCCTTCATTCTATGTATCACCGGCCAAAGGATTATGCAAATGCTTCGCCTGTGGCAAAGGTGGAAATGCTGTCCATTTCGTTATGGAACACGAGCAGATGACCTATCCCGAAGCACTACGCTGGCTGGCAAAGAAATACAATATAGAAATAAAGGAACGCGAATTGACCGATGAGGAGAAACAAGTACAAAATATACGGGAAAGTCTCTTTGTTGTCAATGAGTTTGCCCGCGATTATTTTCAAAATATCCTCTACAATCACGCTGACGGAAAAGCCATTGCCATGTCTTATTTCCGCCAACGGGGCATCCGTGACGATATTGTCAAGAAATTCCAATTGGGATACAGCACTACCGCTCCTGACGCATTGGCACAAGAAGCCATGCGAAAAGGATATAAAAAAGAATTTTTGCTCAAGACCGGACTATGCTACGAAAAAGAAGATGGCAGTTTACGCGACCGTTTTTGGGGACGTGTGATATTTCCATGGTTTAACATCAGCGGAAAAGTGCTTGGCTTCGGCGGACGTGTACTGGACAGCCGTACCAAGGGAGTAAACCAAAAATACGTCAATTCGCCCGAATCCGAAATCTTCAGTAAACGAAAAGAACTATATGGCATTTATCAGGCTAAAGCTGCCATTGTAAAAGCCGACTGTGTTTACATGGTAGAAGGATACACCGATGTAATTGCCATGCACCAGTGCGGGCTGGAGAATGTGGTGGCCAACTCGGGTACAGCATTGAGCGAACAACAAATCCGGTTGCTACACCGCTTCACCTCCAATATCACCTTATTATATGATGGTGACGAAGCCGGTATAAAAGCAAGTATCCGAGGCATCGATATGTTACTTGCAGAAGGCATGAATATCAAAGTGCTGTTGCTGCCTGACGGAGATGATCCCGATAGTTTTTCCAGAAAACACAATGCCACGGAATTCAGAAAATACATTGATGATCACGAAGAGAACTTTATCCGTTTCAAGACCAACCTTTTACTAAAAGACGCACAAAGGGACCCCATCAAACGGGCCGGATTGATATCGGACATGGCACGAAGTATCGGACTGATTCCGGATAAAGTAATTCGATATACCTGCTTGACAGAATGTGCTACCCTCTTGAACGTAAACGAGCAAATTATTTTAGACGAGATCAAAAAGCATCTGCTTCAACGGGATGATAACTATCTGGAACAAATCAAGAAAGAAAAAGACGCATCCGCCACTACCGGCTCTCTGCCTCCAGCGGATACTCCTTTTCCTGCCGGCAGCATACCTCCTGCCGATATGCCCCCCCTAGGCGTGGATGATAATGTTCCCCCTCCGTTTCCTCCTGCAGAAGCAGAAGCGGGATATCAATCGTATATTCCCCAAGAAGGACGGGAAAAGTACGTTTTTTATGTAAAAGAGCAGTTACTGCTTCAAACTTTGATACGCCACGGAGAGAAAGTCATGTGCTATGTAGAAACGGAAGAAAATACGGAAACTCCTCTTACTGTGATAGAATATATTTCTATGGATTTGAAACAGGATGAATTACAGTTCCATAATCCGTTGCACCGGAAAATACTGGCAGAAGCAGAAGCTCATCTGCATGACCCCAACTTCACGGCAGAGCGTTATTTTCTGGCTCATCCCGATCCTACAATCAGCAAACTGGCGGCAGATATGATAAATGATCGTTACCAACTGAGTAAAAGCAATTCACAAGCGATGGTTAAAGATGAAGAACGCTTACACGAATTGGTACCGCACCAACTTATCGACTTCAAACTTGCCATATTAGAAGAGGATATGAAATATACGCTGCAAGCATTGAACAAACCTGAAGTAGTAGCCAATGCCGATAAATGCCTTGAAGTTATGGCCCACTTTAAAGAATTAAGTGAATTACAAAAAATTATGGCCAAGCGTGCCGGCGACCGGGTAGTACTAAAATAAAGGCATAACTCCTTATCGGTTATGCCGTATCAAATTCATAAATTCCTCACGTGTTTTAGCCTGGTTAAACGCACCAGTGAAATCAGAAGTAGTAGTAATGGCATTTTGTTTCTCCACCCCGCGCATCTGCATGCACATGTGCTTGGCTTCGACCACTACCATCACTCCCAGCGGATTCAAGGTTTCCTGAATACATTCTTTTATTTGCAGTGTCATACGTTCCTGTACCTGCAACCGATGAGAAAACACATCCACTACCCGGGCAATCTTACTCAAACCGGTGATATAACCATTGGGAATATAAGCAACATGTGCCTTTCCATAAAACGGAAGCATATGGTGTTCGCACAAAGAGAAGAAATCAATATCTTTCACGATAACCATCTGACTATACTCTTCTTTGAATTTAGCTCCCAACAAAATGGCATGCGGATCTTGTTCATAACCGCGTGTCAATGTCAGCATAGCTTTGGCTACGCGCTCAGGAGTTTTCAGCAATCCTTCTCTTTCTACATCTTCACCCAATAGGGATAAAATACTCTGATAATGGCCTTTCAACTGTTCAATTTTCTCTGCTGACCATTCGGGATGCAATAGTTCTTCCATGTTATTAGTCCAGGGGAATATTAATTTGTTCACGAACAATAGATACTTCTTTAAAAACACCGGTAGCCTTCAGACGGCGCATGGCGGCATCCGCTTCCTCAATACTGCGGAAATCACCTACACGACACAGCCAACGAGGAGGCTGGAAATAGGCATAGACAGGCATATCGGGAAACTCCTCTTTCACCTTGGCAGCCACATTATTAGCTTCATTACGAGCCACCCGCGAATTGTTTCCTGCATAGACCTGAACCCGATACCCTCTGGCTTTCAACATTTTCTGCTCACCTCCCGTAACATTTCCTGTATAGATACTACCAATCAAGCCTGTTATTTTAGGATCTTGACGGATGGTTACAGTACCTTCTCCGGCACGGTTACGCTGCAAGCTTTCTACTATGTTCTGCTGTGCCAAAGCGGAAAGTCCGAGACTCAAAAAGAGTAGGATAAAAATGTATCTCATGTCGTTTTATGAATTTAAGTAAATCATCACAGATTACTCAGATTTCCACAGACGATTTTATGATTCTTTATCTGTGTAAGCTTGAGCAATCTGTGATGAAATTAATTATTTGAATGCATCGATAATGCCTTTGAAGTCAACAACTTTCAAAGCAGCACCACCAATCAAGCCACCGTCTACGTCAGGGTTAGCAAACAATTCTTTAGCATTAGAAGGCTTGCAGCTTCCACCATAAAGGATTGAAGTATTATCAGCAACTTCTTTACCATACTTGTCGGCAATCAAAGAACGGATAAACGCGTGGATTTCCTGAGCCTGTTCAGCAGTAGCAGTCTTACCTGTACCAATAGCCCAAACCGGTTCGTAAGCCAAGATAATCTTACTAAAATCTTCGGCAGACAAAGAGAATACCGATGCCAACTGAGCAGCAACCACTTCATTTTGTTTGTTAGCTTCACGCTCTTCCAATACCTCACCGATGCAGAAGATAGGCTTCAAGTTATTAGCCAAAGCCAATTTAACTTTTTCTTCCAGGATTTCCACAGTTTCGTGATAGTAAGCACGACGTTCCGAGTGACCCAGAATTACATATTCAGCACCTGTAGAAGCTACCATTTCAGCAGAAACCTCACCGGTATATGCACCTGATACTTTATCTGCACAGTTTTCTGCACCTACACCAATTACAGCCTTGTCAACAATAGGAGTAACAGAAGCCAAGTGAATAAACGGAGTACAGATTACCACATCACAATTAGGTTTGTCAGCAGCCAAAGCTTCATTCAATTCTTTTGCCAGAGCAATACCTTCCTGAAGGTTCTTGTTCATTTTCCAGTTTCCTGCAACAATGTTTTTTCTCATTTTGTTTGTTTTATTAAAGGGTTAATGAAATTATTTTGTTCGATTCTCTTTCAATTTCTTTTTCCTATGAAAATGCTCCCAAATGACATCCACCATGCTGAAAAACAACAACGGAAAGACAAACCATGCCAATACCAGCACCACTTTATGACTGAAAGTCTTTTCATTGATTTGTGCCAAAGGCAGTTTTTCCAGCCTGTCGGTCAGCACATATTCATCGGGCAGACTATTCACACTCCACTTGTTTATAACCACTCCGTTCTTCAGCAACATCAGTCCGGGATTAGAGCGTATCATGGTTTTCAGTGTAATGTCATCCATCAGGCAGAAAGGATACTCGGCTCCCGTACGCTCCTGCCAGTCTTCAATATCACTATCGGGTGATGAGGTAAGACAATAGAATTGATATCCATACTCCACACTATAATCATACAGTTCATTTATCAGGTCAATGGTACTATCATCCGCCTGGCTCAGCTGATGCGCCACCAACAGAAAGGTATAATTATCATCATCCAGTACTTCATCGGTTATATCTTCCCCGTCTTCTTGACGAATAATGGAAAAGTCATGAATAGGCGGTTCGTATCCTTGTTCCTTCACCATCGTTTTGGAATCCACAAAAGTCCATGTGCTATCAGGATAATTTTCTAATGTAAACTCTTTCTCCACTCCATCTTTTTGAAGAATAAAACGGGTCTCATAAACAGTAGGCTTCTCTCCTTCCGGAATTTCCATCCCTTTACGTATATCTGCCCCGATATGATAAGGGCGGAAATCAAAGACAGGCAACTCACGGTAACAATACAAAGTCATCCCCGAAATATAGAGAAACGTATACATAGCCACCAACCAATCGAAACGCTTGGTCACCAAAGGAGTTATACGGTTTCCCCATTTAAAAACGGACACCGCCGCTATCAACAAAAGTACATTCTTCCCAAAAGTTTCCCAATTAGTCAAAGTCACAGCATCACCGAAACATCCACAATCCGATATCGGATTGGAAAGAGCCAACCATAAGGTGAGCGGAGTCATCACCCCCATGATAAGCACAACAAACAAGGTGGTCATTCTCCTGCGGATACCAAACAAAAGATATACTCCTAAACAAAACTCGACCATTGCCTGCAATACAGACGCCAGAAACGGAAGAAAGGCAGGCACCGAAGCAGCCCAACCGAAAACCTCCAAATAATCCTGAATTTTATATTGGGTACCCAGCGGATCTACCGCTTTGACAAAACCGGAAAATATAAATACTGCCGCCAGCAAAAAACGGCAGGCGTTTGTCCAGATTCCAATGATACTATGTAACTGTTTACTCTCCAAATTCCAACTTGATCAATCCGAATACAGAATAATTAATCATATCCATATAGTTGGCATCAATGCCCTCTGATACCAATGTAGCTCCATCGTGACCTTCAATCTGCTTGGTACGATAGATTTTCATCAAAATCAAATCAGTATACGAACTGACACGCATGCTGCGCCACGCTTCGTCATAATCATGATTTTTGGCCAACATCAGTTCCAAAGCCTGTTTGGCATACCGGTCATACAATTCCAAAGCACGCTCTTCAGTCATGTCATCCGTTTCAGCATATCCCAGTTCCAATTGGACCAAGCCGATTATTCCATAATTTACAATAGCGATAAACTCCGAACGGATACCTTCATCCACCATCGCCACCCCTTTGGTTTCAATGCTACGAATACGGTTTGCCTTGATAAATATCTGATCGGTAACAGATGAAGGGCGCATGATACGCCATGCTGCACCGTAATCGTGCAGTTTTTTCGCAAACAAATCACGGCAAATAGCTATCACATGTTCAAATTGTTGTTTCGTATCTTTCATCACACTCTATGATTAGGCGGCAAAGTTACGCATTTTTCTGCTTAAGCGTAAACAAAAAGGCGGAAAAGAATACTCTTTCCCGCCCTATTTTATATTTCTTAATTAACTAAAGCTTAAGAACATCTTAACACTTGTCCCGGACGAAGAATAGTTCTGCGGGTAATGTGGTTCAACTTGCATAAAGCATCAATAGATGTACCTGTTTTCTGTGCAATGCGGCTCAATGTATCCCCACTTCTTACCTTATGGTAACGGATAGTACCATCTGATGAAGCAAGCAAATTCACATTCTTACTATTAGTCCTGTTACGCTGGTATCTGTTATTACCTTTTCTGAACAAATAAGAATCGGCTACAATATCCTGTTTCTCAAAATCAAATAACAATGCCGGATTAATGGCCTGTCCCAAGAAACGCGTTTCAAAATGAAGATGTGACCCGGTGGAACGTCCGGTGTTTCCACCCAATCCGATAGGTTCTCCTGCTTCTACGTACTGGTTCTCATCCACAATCTGCTTTGACAAGTGACCATATACTGTTTCCAATCCATTCTCGTGACGAATCACCACATATTTTCCATATCCGCGGCGTTCATACTTCACCATACGTACCTTTCCACTGAAAGCTGCACGAATCGTATCACCTATATATACTTTTATATCCAATCCATTGTGCATACGACGACGACGGGGACCAAATTTAGAAGTTATTTTTGTGTGTTCTGTCGGCATACGGAAACCGGTCATATCAATACGGAATGTATCAGGAATAGTAACAGTATTACCATAAGCGTGTACACGCTCGTTACTCCAATTAGGGTAGAGACTATATGCAGGATAAGCTGACTTTTCCGCCTTTATCTGACGAATCAATGCAACAGAATCTACTGCTTTCAATTTTCGGTCGATAGGTGCCTGGCGTGCCAACAGATCCTGTCCTGACACATTCAGGCTAACCAGGGCGAAGGCTGCCGCTGCGACTACTTTAACACATTTCAAAATCATCCGTTTTTTTAGGTTTTTCTTTTTAATATTCGTCATTAGCATAAAGGGAACCGAACACGGCTTGCTTATACTCGAATATCTCTTCTGGTTTAAAAAATCGTTTAAGTTCCACTTCAGCGGTTTCCGGCGAATCGGAAGCATGAACTATATTCTCCTGAAAGCTCATGCTGTAATCTCCACGGATAGTACCGGGAGCCGCCAGACGTCCGTTAGTAGGACCGGTTAATGTTCTCACTACTTGGACAGCGTCCACACCTTCAAAGCAGCATACAATAACAGGACAAACCATCATTGCATCTTTCACTCGCTGAAAGAACGGCTTTGAACTCAAATGAGCGTAATGTTCGCTAAGCACTTCATCCGTCAACTGAACCATTTTCATTCCGGCTAAACGCAGGCCTTTTCTTTCAAATCTATTAATAATCTCACCCACCAAGCCCCTCTGCAGAGTGCAAGGTTTCAAAATAACCAACGTTTTTTCCATCATAATATTGGGTTCATTTAAGGTTTATACTGTGCTTTTTCCAAAAATTCTTCCAAAGATAAAGATTTTCCTTGAGAAAGAAGGAACTTCTTTAACTCTTTTTGTATGTAAGTTATATACAATGCTTCGATAAAATGTTCAGAAACCTCTATAAATAAAGGGGAAACGCCACAAACATGTTATGCAACATATATCCTTGCTTTTAACAATGCAGTAACATAAACTAAGAGATAGCCGCCCAATTTATATTTGTTTTACGCAATGCTTGCAATTGCTGCCAAAGAATAGCATTTTCCGGATGAGTTCCTGCAGGGTCTTCATCTACAATACGATTTGCCACATCACGGACATATTGCAATAATTGACCGTCACGGGCAATATCGGCTATCTTCAAGTCAAAAGCGACACCACTCTGCTGGGTTCCCTCCAAGTCACCAGGACCGCGCAACTTCAAATCGGCTTCCGCTATCTCGAAACCATCATTGGTCTGTACCATTATTTCAAGCCGCTTGCGAGTTTCTTCGGTCAGTTTGTAAGTGGTGACCAAAATACAATAAGACTGATCAGCTCCACGTCCCACACGCCCACGCAACTGATGCAATTGTGAAAGTCCGAAACGTTCGGCGTTTTCAATGACCATCACCGAGGCATTCGGGACATTCACCCCGACCTCAATCACTGTAGTGGCCACCATAATCTGGGTTTCACCACTGACAAAACGCTGCATCTCAGCATCCTTCTCCGCCGGTTTCATCTTACCATGCACCTTGCTGACCTGGCAATCGGGAAATTCCGCACAAATCAGTTCATACCCCTCTTCCAGATTCTTGATATCCATTTTTTCACTCTCCTTTATCAAAGGATAAACAATATAGATTTGCCGCCCTTCTTCTATCTGTTTGCGAATGGAAGCATAAAGACTGACACGGCGATTGTCAAACTGATGGATAGTCTGGATGGGTTTACGGCCCGGCGGCAATTCGTCAATAACTGATACATCAAGATCACCATACAGTGTCATAGCCAAGGTACGGGGAATAGGGGTAGCCGTCATGACCAGCACATGAGGCGGACAAACATTCTTGCTCCATAACTTGGCACGCTGAGCCACTCCGAAACGATGTTGCTCGTCTATAATCACCATTCCTAAAGAAGAAAAGCCCACAGTATCTTCCAAAACGGCATGCGTGCCTATAAGAATCTGAACATCCCCCGTCAGCAAATCCTTCAATATCTTCTCACGCTTCTTTCCTTTGACAGATCCCATTAAAAGTTCCACGCGCACATCCATGCCAAACAGGAATTTCCGAATGGTTTCATAATGCTGGGCGGCAAGAATCTCTGTAGGAGCCATCATACATGCCTGATAGCCATTATCCAGTGCGATAAGCATGGACATCAAGGCCACCAATGTTTTCCCACTTCCCACGTCACCTTGCAGCAAACGGTTCATCTGCCGTCCGCTTCCCATATCTTTTCTTATCTCCTTTATCACCCGTTTTTGCGCTCCGGTCAGTTCAAAAGGAAGATTCTGTGAATAAAAAGTATTAAAGATCTCACCCACCCGTTCAAAACGCAGGCCCCGATATTTACGCTGCCTGTCTTTACTGTAACGTAGAATATTGAGCTGCACATAGAACAGCTCTTCAAACTTCAAACGATATTGGGCCTTCCGCAGCAATTCGGGATTCTTGGGGAAATGAATATTACGGATGGCCTCATCCAAAGACATTAAATGATGCTCCTCCACTAACCGAGGGGGCAATGTTTCAGCAAGAGGTTCCTGTAGCAGGGCAAGCGCATTCTTCATCAACTTCTCCAGCCCATGAGAGTTCAAGAAACCGCGCTTCATCCTTTCCGTTGTGTTATAATAAGGCTGCAACCCCATCGTAGATAAGGTAAGTTCGCCTGAAGGATCCATATCGGGATGAGCCACATTGATACGGCCATTGAATACGGTCGGTTTACCAAAGACAATATACTCTGTCCTGGTCTTATAATGCTCTAGCAGATATTTAATTCCTTGAAACCAGACTAAATCAATGATGCCCGTACCATCAGAAAAATGACCGACAAGTCTGCGCTGTCTTCCCTCACCCAAAGTCTCAAAACTGAGGATTTCGCCTTTCAACTGGATATAAGGCATATTTCCGTCTATTTCATGGATATGATAAAGGCGGCTGCGGTCTACATATTTATATGGAAAATAGTACAACAAATCATGCAAGGAAAAAAGATTCAATTCCTTGTTCAAGACGGTTGCACGCTGCGGGCCTACTCCTTGCAAATATTTTATGTCACGCGTAGTGATATCGAACATTTCAAATTAAGACTTCCGCTATTTTCAAATCAAAAGGGGTGGTTAATTTAATATTTTCTCTATTTCCCTGCACCAGACAGACCTCCCTGCCCATCGCCTCCACTACAGAAGCATCATCAGTAAAGGCATCCGTATATTCCTGTTGATATGCCTTTTTCAACAACTGCACTTCAAAGACCTGAGGAGTCTGAACCAGTTTATAGTCATTACGCGGAACCGTTTCACTTCCCGGCTTCGTAAGATGACGCACGGTTTCCACCACATCAATTACAGGAATAACCGCTTGCTTAGTCTGCGCTGCCTCATAACATCCGGCTATCACTTCCCGGGAAACAAAAGGACGCACGCCATCATGAACACCTACCAAGCCTTCTCCCTTCACGTATGCCAACCCATTCTTTACAGAATGGAAACGAGTTTCGCCCCCATCGGCAATATCATGACGCAAAGCAAAATGATACGTTTCACAAAGATCTTTCCAGTAAACCTGCTGGCTCACCGGAAGAACTAATATAATATGCATAGAAGAATCAAAAGCGTAAAAAGCCTCTATGGTACGCATCAACACAGGTTTGCCCCCTACAGGCAAAAACTGTTTGGGAATATCCCCTCCCATACGCAACCCTTTGCCTCCTGCAACTATAATGACATGCCTGTTCATTCTGCAATCATCATCCCTTGCTTCAATTCTGTCACCTTTTCCGCACCGACATATTTCTCGGCAATGGCAAATGAGAATGCCATAGCGGCACCGGGTCCTTTACCGGTAATAAAATTACCGTCTTTCTCTACCAAAGCGGCCGTATACTCAGCACCTTCCAGATACTTTTCGAATCCCGGATAGCAAGTTACTTTCTTACCTTTCAACAAACCACGCTTTCCATATACCAACGGAGCGGCACAGATGGCAGACAACGGACGTCCGGCTTCAGCAAATGTCATAATCAACTTGCCCAAACCTTCGTGAGCATCCAGATTTGTCGCTCCGGGCAGACCACCAGGCAATACAATCATCTCCGCATCCCCTTCTTTTACTTCTTCAAACACCATATCGGCTACTACCGGAACACCATGCGCACCGTTTACGGTCAGCACACCTGTTACGGAAACAGTCTTCACAGGCAAACCTGCACGTCTCAACACATCTACCGGGGTCAGCGCCTCCACTTCCTCGAAGCCTTCTGCCAAAAATACATAAATTGTTTTCATAAGCTACTTCAGTTTAAAGTAATATGTAATAGTACCTGTCTGGTTATTCACTCCGTCCACTTGGTTAAAGCGTGCTTTACGGGCGGCCTCTTCCGCCGCCTTCCGCAACGAAGCGTTTACTGTATTGGTACGTTTGTTGATACTGGTACTTATCACCTGTCCTGCGGGATTTACGGTAATAGTCACTACCACCCGTCCCTCATCCTGCACATTATAGACAGGCATCGGCAAACCGCCACTACCCAAAGAACGTCCGTTGAGGTCAAATGTTCCGTAACCGCCCACTCCGCCGGACTTCCCTTCCGAAGAGTTTCCCGTCGGACTGCCCTCCAGACCGGAGCCTGTGGTACCGGTTCCTTTATTTCCCATTTGGGTTCCCTTGCCAAAAGCACCGGCTATCTTCTTCGCCGCCGCTTCCGCTGCCGCCCTTTCGGCAGCCGCTTTCTTCTCAGCCGCCGCTTTTTCTGCTTCAGCGCGTTTCTCGGCCTCAGTCTTCTCTTTCGGCTTCACCGCCTCCTTTTTCGGTACGTCCTTTTTAGGAGTTTCCTTCTTGGGTTTTTCTTTTTTAGGGGTTTCTTTTTTAGGTTCCTTTTTAGGGACTGCCACCGTTTCCTCTTCTGTCTGCGTGATGATTTCCTCTTTCGCTTCAACGGGAGGAACCGTTTCCGGTTCAGATACATCGGGAGCCGGAGCCTCAGGCTCATTCATTATATCTATATCCGTCAACGTATAAGGGTCGGCATTCCCTTGAGAAAGCTCTGTATTTCCCAGCATAACAGGAACACCCCCCTCTTCCTGAACCTGCGGACGGCGGATAGCAATCACCAGCAGCAGGATAAGGAGAAGTATATGCAGTACAGCCGTACCAATCAGTCCTGTTATCTTATTTTTCTTCATGCTTACAGCTTAACGTTTCTTCTCAGGCGGACGTGTAGCCAACACCATCTTGAAGTGATTTTCATTAGCAATATTCAGTACCCTTACTATTTCGCGGTAAGGCACAGCCTCATCCGCATAAAGAGCCACATACATATCGGGTTCCTTCTCGGCACACCTTTGCAGGAATGCGGGCAGTTCTTCCAAGTCTATCGGCATTTCATCCTCATTGCCGAAAGCAGTATAGAAGTTCAGGTTCTTGTCAATGATTACCCTCGTAAGCGGCTTTGCCGAAGTCTGCTGCCTGCCTTGCGGAAGCAATACCTTGATGGCATTGGGCGACACCATGGTAGAGGTAATCATGAAGAATATCAGCAACAGGAATATGATGTCTGTCATAGACGCCATACTGAAGTTAGGTGATATTTTATGTCTTCTTTTCAGTGCCATACGCTATTACTTTTGAACGGGTTCGTTCAGTAAATCCATGAAGTCCATGGTACGCGCTTCCATTTGACTTACCACCTTGTCCACACGGGTTACCAGATAATTATAGGCAAACATAGCCGCAATACCCACAACCAGACCACCCACAGTAGTAATCATCGCTTCATAAATACCTCCTGAAAGCAACGTGATATCAATGTTGTTCCCGGCATTGGACATTTCCCAAAAAGCCTGCACCATACCGGTTACAGTACCAAGGAAACCAATCATCGGAGCACCGCCGGCAATAGTCGCCACAACAGGCAGTCCGTTCTCCAGTTTTGCCACTTCTATATTGCCGGAATTTTCGATAGCAGCCTGCACATCGGCAACAGGACGTCCCATACGGGTAATACCTTTCTCAATCATACGGGCAGAAGGAGTATTGGTGATGCGGCAATAGTTTATAGCCGACTTTATCTCACCCGTGCGGATATAATCACGAATACGTTCCATAAACAAAGGATCATCCTTCCCCGCCTTGCGGATAACCGCCATGCGTTCAAAGAAAATATAAAAACAGACGACAGACAACAATGCCAGCACAAGCATGATCCATCCACCTTTCATCGCCATATCCCAAAGATTCATCCGAGCCTCCTCTGAAACGGGAGTCAATACGGGATTACCCCCGGCAAGGGTATCCGCCAAAGCCGCCTGTGCAGCCAGTAAAGTGATATTCATCATGAACGAAGACAATTTTTATATTCTTCAATAGTTTGTTTTAATCCCATATAAAGCGCATCGCTTATCAATGCATGACCGATAGACACCTCGTCCAGCCAAGGAATATGCGTATGCATATATTTCAGATTCACCAGACTAAGGTCATGACCTGCATTCAGCCCCATTCCCAGGCTACGTGTCACCTTCGCCGCTTCTATAAAAGGAGCAATGGCTGCTTCGGGATTCCGAGGGTACATCGTAGCGTATGGTTCCGTATAAAGTTCCACCCGGTCGGCTCCCGCTTTGGCGGCATATTCTATCATCTCCTTGTCCGTACCGACAAAGATAGAGGTGCGGATACCTGCCTGGCCGAACGTATCCATCAGTTCGGTAAGGAAAGAAAGATTGGTCTTGGTATCCCATCCGGCATTAGACGTAATCTGATCGGGCGCATCGGGCACCAACGTTACTTGATGAGGTTTCACTTTCAGCACCAGATCAACGAATTCCGGTGAGGGATACCCTTCAATGTTAAACTCTGTGGTAAGCAGCGGACGAAGTTCGTACACATCGCTGCGGCGGATATGCCGTTCATCGGGACGGGGATGTACAGTGATACCTTCCGCACCAAACGCCTCACAGTCCAAGGCTACTTTCACCACGTCCGGATTGTTGCCTCCCCGGGCATTACGCAAGGTGGCTACCTTGTTTATATTTACACTTAACTTTGTCATCTTGGCAATATATTATTATCTTTGCAGTTCTGATGTGCAAAGTTAGCAGGTTTTATTAAAACCTGGTCCATTTTGACAAACAAAAGATTTATAAAATTAACTAATGAATATACGCCCAATGAAATTCGCCCTTTTCGGAAACACTTATCAAGCCAAGAAATCGGCTCATGTGGAACGTTTGCTATCCATTCTATCACAACATAACGCTGAAGTTCACATCTGCCGGGAGTTCTACGAGTTTCTGACGGACGACCTCAAGATAAGCATCCGTCACGCCGGTGTTTTCGATGGAAATAATTTTGAAGCCGACATGATACTAAGTATCGGAGGCGACGGCACTTTCCTGAAAGCCGCCAGCCGTGTGGGTTCACGCAACATTCCCATACTAGGTATCAACACCGGACGATTAGGTTTTCTGGCTGATGTTTCTCCTGAAGAGATGGAAGACACATTCAATGACATCTACAATGGAAACTACCGGATAGAAGACCGCAGCGTATTGCAAGTATCCTGCAAAGAACAGGAACTGAAAGGTTACCCTTTCGGTCTGAATGAGATAGCGGTACTGAAGCGTGACAGTTCTTCCATGATTTCCATCCACACAGCCATCAATGGAGCCTATCTCACCACCTACCAGGCGGACGGGCTGGTCATCGCCACTCCTACCGGTTCTACAGCCTATTCGCTGAGCATCGGGGGACCTGTCATCGTGCCACACAGCAACACCATCGCCATCACTCCGGTAGCACCGCATAGCCTGAATGTACGCCCCATTGTCATCAACGACGACTGGGAAATCACATTGGATATAGAGAGCCGCAGCCACAATTTCCTGATTGCCATCGACGGACGTAGCGAAACTTGCCGTGAAGGAAGCCGGCTCACTATCCGCAAAGCCGACTATAAAATAAATGTAGTAAAACGAAACAGCCATATCTTTTTCAACACACTCCGCAATAAAATGATGTGGGGAGCCGATGGTAGAGGATGACATTACAATCCATCCTCAAAATAGTTTAAATAGTGGTTATCAAGGTTATACAAAACCTTTTTATATCTAACAAATTTCTTTTTTCAAATACTATGATTATATTTGTGCCACAAATAAAAAAATCAGACCATACGATAGATCGGTAAAACGCACAAAAACATTACACGGCATATGAAAGGCACAATACAAAAATGGAAACTCGTGATACTTCTGGATGCATTACTGTTCTTAAGTAACATGACCTTTGCTAAAGACACAATCAATCAATATACAGAGGGAAACCCTATAGACACAACAGCGGTTTCCATTTCAGACAAAACCAACATCCCCGACCGGCTTTATGTAGATTCCCTGTCATTGAAACGTCATTTTATCCACCGTATCGGCATTGAGGCACGTCCCGGATATATTTTCCCCACCAGTTCCTTTTTCAGAGGAGAAAATCTGAATTTGAAACCCATAGAGAATTCCCTGTCGCTTCACTTGAAGTACTCATTCCAGTTTCATCCGAACACCTATAACGACCGTATTTACAGAGGGGCCTACCAAGGTATTGGCGTGGGCTACTACAATATGTATGAGAAGCCGCAATTGGGCAACCCGCTTACTGTCTATTTATTTCAAGGAGCGCGTATCGCCCGTTTCAACCAACGATTGTCATTAAACTATGAATGGAATTTCGGCGCTTCATTTGGCTGGAAACCATACCACAGCGATTTGAATCCATATAATAAAGTGATAGGTTCGAAAGTAAACGCCTATCTGAATACAAACTTCTATTTCAACTGGATGCTTTCTCCCAAATTTGATTTCACAACAGGTGTGGCAGTAACGCATTTCTCTAACGGTAATACCAAATTCCCGAATGCGGGACTCAATTCCATCGGACTAAAGGTAGGATTGGTTTACAATATCAATAGAAAAGAAGAATGTTTTGCAAAGCCCTTGTATCAATCACCCGTACCTAAATTTCCCCGTCATATCAGTTATGACCTGGTATTGTTCGGTTCATGGCGCAGAAAAGGAGTAACGATTGGAGAGGGGCAAATGGTTGCTTCTCCTGAAACTTATCCGGTACTGGGATTTAATTTCGCGCCAATGTATAATTTCGGGTATAAATTCCGTGCGGGTATTTCATTAGACGGGGTTTATGACGGCAGTGCGAATGTGTATAGCCCGGACGGATACGGCGATGAGCTCCTCAAGCCGTCTGCCGGCAAACAACTGGCACTGGGAGTTTCGGGACGTGCCGAGTACGTGATGCCTTACTTCACAGTAGGAATAGGATTGGGCACAAATGTGATTCATGCAGGCGGAGATTTAAAATCTTTCTACCAGATATTGGCACTGAAGATAGAAGTTACGCGCAACTCATTCCTTCATATCGGATATAATTTACAGGATTTCCATGATCCCAACTATCTGATGCTGGGATTCGGATTCAGGTTCAATAATAAGTATCCTACTTTTCACAGACGGTAAATGCTACGTCTAATTTGCACAGACACATTCTACAAAATATACCAAAATTATCGGAATATATATCGCAAACAAGCTACATGTTTGTGGAATGATACAATCATATTTGTTTACCATTAAAACCGAATCTGTTTATCCCAAAGCTAGACCTTTTTGGGGGAACTTCGGCATTTTTACCGGACAGCTATAAAATCAAACAAGATATTCCTATACCAAGAATCTGCAATCCTGCTACAAGATTCCGAAAAACTTGCTACAAGAATTGTGACATCTTGTGACAAGTTTTCAAAGTCTTTCCACCTTCTTTTTGATATGCGTATCCATCTTTTGAAGAGAAGCACCCCTCTCTTGAAGAATGCCCCCAAAAATCCTTCAGAAGTTTCAGCCTCTCCGCAAACGTCCTGTTCATCGGCATTCCGGCTGACAGATTGATGCACCGAGATCCTTCAACCGCGTAGTTCTTTCTTTCAGCCGTAGTCAATAAATGTATAAAGGTAAATCCGAATACCGATAGAAAACCAACCAATACGACATCGCTTACCCTGTCACGCTGAAAGATCTTTTTCGGCTGAAGGATTTTATCGTGTATATCCTTCAGCCGAAAAGCCGATGAACAGGACGTTTGCGGAGAAGCTGAAACTTCTGAAAGAAAAACAAGGTATTTTGCCATGTTATGCAATACGAGTAGAAAAGCATCAAAAACATCCTGTTGTTTTTGAAAAAGCTCCTGTTCTTTTTTAAAAAGCTCTTGATCTTTTAAAAAAACGTCCTTGTCTTTGATATGGAATTTCCGGTGTAATCGTACAGTTATAACATTAATACAAAATCCCATCAAAAACACCGGTCCGATTCTCATAAGCAATAAGTAAAAACAGTATTCAATATGGAGACAAAAATCATATTTTTCCCTCACTTATGCCTGTAACGCCTCTGTTCCTAAAAACACATCAGACATAGCGCATCAGTCATCCCCCAACGGGACAGCCGAGAAACTCTTATATTCCCTGGTCTGCCCCATCACAACCACAGGATTCTCAAAGGTTTCATATATGCTCAATACTGAAGAACTGATCCTGTCAATCTGCCAGTAGCAGTAATCCAGAAGAAGATATCTGTTATTGGGAGTGATAAAATCATATCGGAAATAATGTACATGCTCTTCCACTTCCTCGCCATCACACGTCGTCCGTGATTTACAGGAAGCCTTACCATTCAGCCCGAACTCATAATGTTCACAGACTTCCGCATCCCTGCCATCCTCAGTACGTATCTGAAATGTTCTCTCCCATGCATAACCGGTCAGATTGGTAACAATGGTATTGCTATCCTCCCCGTAATGTTCATCAATACAACCTGCAAGAAACAGTACGCATATAACTGTCGAGCCCAATAATCCAATTAATGTTTTTTTCATAGTCCGTCACTTTTTTATTTTATTGAATGCCTGTAAAAACGGTAAGTTGCAGCTTTCATCTGATAGTCCGGCATTTATACCGATACCGTTCTTATTCATTGCAACATATTTTTCAATTTAACCGAATCAGCCTTGTATCGGAAATTTCGACTTTTCACTTATACAGAACCAGCTAAACGCTTTTGTTTATAATTCCTTGTCCATTTTGATGAACATTCCAAACATACATGTATTTTACCAAAAAAGCAACAATGTCAAGAACTTTTTTTGTTGGAAAACATTTTTTTAACAAACCATACAAAGCACTTTCACATACACGAAATATGACAGATCTTTCCACATAGAATATCACCTGCCACATGCTATCCTTGTAACTTGCCTTTATAACTCATCATCTGTAATGGAGTCCAATCCTTATATTGATCCCATCACCTGCACCTTGCTCCTTCCGCTTCCGGTCTTCACCACCTGCACCTGCGCAGGGATACGTTCCATCATCTCCGCCACATGGGAAATCACCCCTATCTTACGCCCTTGCATCTGCAACCGCTCCAAAGCATCCATCGCAATGCGCAGAGTGTCCATATCCAGCGACCCGAAACCTTCGTCAATAAACAACGATTCCACATTCATCCGGTTGGAGGACAAGGAAGACAAGCCCAATGCCAAGGCGAGAGATACCAAGAAAGATTCCCCGCCCGAAAGGGAATGGACACTACGCACCTCACCCATCATATCAAGATCCACAATCTGCAAGGCCAGCGTATCAGGGATGCGTTGCAGTTCGTAACGGGGGGCAAGGTCTTGCAAATGCCTGTTGGCATAAAGCAAAAGGACATCAAGCGTATAACCTTGGGCTATTTCCTTAAACTTGGCGCCAGTCTGGGAACCGAACAGTTCGTTCAGTTTCGCCCAATTCTCGTAGATAGAGTTTTTTTCCTCCAACTCTTTCTCGATGCCGGCTATGCGTTCCTTACCTTTTATATGGTTCTGTATCGTCACCTCTATTTGGGCCAAACGTCCGGTTTCCATTTCTTTAGCAGCAGTGCAGGCAGTCAATGTTTCAATCAGCGACTCCTTGTTTTCCGTGGTATCCGGTTTCAGAGGAGCTTGCTGATGCTCCTCCCTTTTCTGCCTTCGCTCCGCAAGGATCGCCTGAAGAGTGGTTTCCTTCTCTTTCAGTGTGCCCAACGCTTGTTTCTCAGCCAGTATCCAGCTTTTGTCTTTGGAAAGCAATTGTTCCAACTCGGCATACGTTTCCTTTTGAAGCGTGAGCCACTCGTTTATTTTCAATTCGTCTTGTTGCAAGACAGCAGTCAGACGGACTAATTCCTTTTCCATCTGTGCGGTCTGCCCTTTGTAAGATTCCGCCTGCACAGTTAAAGAATGATGCAAGTTCATGGCTTTTTCCAGTTGTTGTTCCAGTTCCTTTTGCCGTCTTGCATGGGTTGCAACCACTGTTTCGGTGGATTCACCATTCAGCAGGGAAGACCGCAGACGAGCACGTTCGTTCAATTCTGCCTGCTGTCTTTCTTCTTTTTGTTTCTTTTCTTCGTACAAACCAATGGCATTGGCTTCTTCTTTTTTCAAACTATCTCTTTGGGCTGATTTTGAGGTAAGAGCCTCTTTTATTTCGGTCTGCTCTTGCAAACGGGCATTCCATTGCCTGCCGAATTGCCGGACATAATGTTTCAATGTGCCCTGCTCCAACAAATCTTTCCAATTGGGAATAATGGATACGTATGTTTCTACTTTTTTCAGCGTATCATCCACTTGCGCCACATAATTTTCAATCAATGCGGAAAGACGGGCCATCTCCAGTTGGCGGGCATTCAGCGTGTTTTTCAGTTGTTCCGTTTCTTTAGCAACCTGTTCTTTCGCACGGTTCAGTTCCTCTTCCTGCAAGGATTGGACATTGGTCTGTTCCCTCATCGGATGATGGAAACTCCCGCAAACCGGACATGGCTTTCCTTCCTCCAACTGCTCACGAAGCAACAGCACCTCTGCCGGCAACAGTCGGTTCAGACGCTCGGCTTCCTGTTGTACCGATTTCAACCGCTGTTCCTCCGCTTCACTCGCTTTCTTTACTTTATCCAGCAGTTGACGGTTCGATACGCTTTGCGCCCTTGCCATTTCCAGATTGGTAAGCAAGCTGGTAATCAGTTCAACGGCAGGAATCAATTGGGAATAAGCGGTATATCGTTCAAACCAGGTTTGCAAGGCGGTTTGCTTCTCCATCAACAAACTTATATCCTTCTCTGTCTTACAAACGGATTGATGCAGATTATCTTTAGCCTGCAATGCCAAAGCCGCTTCTTTCTGACTTTCCGCTAATTGCTTTCTATTTTCCACCAACTGCACATCCAATGCTCTGGCTTTATCCAATTGCGGTTCTTGCTGCGACAAATAGGTCTTAAATTCCGCCAGTTCTTTCTGAGCGGCTTCCCACTGCACGTTCGCGGAAGTCTGTAAAGCCGCATTCTGCCGGATGGCAACCTCTATTTCGCCTAACCGGGAACGACCGGCATCTATCTGCTTCCGGGCGTTACGCTGTTCCATATACACATCGCGGATATCCTGAGCCTGCTCTATACGGGCCAACAGTTCATAACGTGGACGGGCGGCTTCTATTTCTTTTCTGATGCCGGAAAGTGATTCTTCCGCCTGTATGCATCCTGTATTCAAGCGTCCTTCTTCTTCCAGCCATTTCAACTTGCCGGACAACGCCTCCTCTTTCTTCTTCGAAACGGACAAGCGGACTTGTAATTCTTCCTTTTCAGCCGAAAGTTGCTGTAATTGCTCATCTGTCAGCAACTCAATGCCTTTGATACGCTCCTGCAATAATTTATATTCGCTTTCCGCCCGCTTGGTGCGTTCATAGATGGAAGCAGAGATACGCGAGTAAATTTCCGTTCCGGTCAGTTTTTCCAAGATTTCGGCTTTATCAGGCTGACGAGCCTTCAGGAAGGTAGCAAAATCTCCTTGAGCCAGCAACACAGAGCGGTTGAACTGTTCGAAAGAGAGTCCGATCAGTTCACTGATGCGGGATAATAATTCGGTCTTCGTCCCTTGCTGTTCCACTCCGGAGGTAAGGTTGGTCAACGTCATTTCCACTTTTTGCAAGGAACCGCTAACCTTCCCACGCGAACGTCGCACCGTCCAACGTGAACGGAACACCTCTCCTGTCAAAGCGACGAAATCCACTTCCGAATACCCCTCGGCAGTACCCCGGCGAAGGATGGAACGGCTATCGTTCTGTGCAATTCCTCTGTCGGCAACATCCATGACAGAGACGTTATTCTCTTTCGCCTTGTTCATACGTGGCGTACAGTCAAACAAAGCCAGACACAAAGCATCCAGCAAGGTTGATTTTCCGGCTCCGGTACTGCCTGTAATGGCGAATATACCTGCCGAGCACAAAGGTTCGACGGTAAAGTCTATCATAAATTCACCTTCCAATGAAGCCAGATTCTTTCCTCTTATCGCTACTATTTTCATACTCCTGCCTCCTTGATTACACTTTCCAGCAATTGTTTCATGGTATCGGGCATCTCCGTCCCTCCATATTTCCGTTTAAAGACATCCAGTGCCATATCCAGCGGACGGATGGTTTGCAACTCCTCGTAGGAAGTGGCGACAATGCCGCTTGCCTTTTTTTGTGGAAGCATAGCGGCGATGCGTGCCAGGCGGACTGCTTTTCCTTTCAACGCTTCCTCTATCTTATACTTATAAGAAGGTTCCGGCTCGGTCATCAAAATCTTTATTTCCAGATAGGGCGACCGCAACGTGACATCCCCATCGGGCAAATCGCCGATGGCTTGCAGCACTTCTTCCAGCGGACGGGCCTGACGAGGAATACTCATCACGCCGGCTAGCGGTTCAAATGCCAATCTCTCTATGCCGGTACCCTCAGCACTTATCGTTATCATGACCACTCCCGAAGCATTGTTCCTCTCAGCAAAAGACATGGGCATAGGAGTTCCGGAATAACGCACATTCTCCCGATGGGACACACGCTGGGAGCGATGCAGATGCCCCAATGCAGTATAGGCGATAGCCTCATCAAAAGCATCGGGGGATACACATTCCAAGCCTCCGATAACGGTACGTTCCGAACGGTCGTCCTCCGAGATTTCCGAGCCGGTGGCTTGCAGATGTCCCATGGCGATAACGGGAAGTCCTTTCTCCTTCACTTCATTGAAAAGCTGCTCATAAAGCAGTTGGACTCCTTTTGAGTAATTTTCAGCCGAAGGATAATCCCCCTGACGCAGATAGGGGACGGCAAGGCAATAGGCGGTCACTTCCCCTTCTGTGTAAAGGGGGACAATCAGGTGTTGCAAGTCTATATCACCTTCCGCATTGCGGCGCACGACACCGCGAACGGTGACATTCATATCCTCCAACAGGGGATTGGGAGCCTCCAAACGGGCTGCCGAGTCATGATTTCCGGCAATGATGATAATTTGCAAAGAAGGGTTTTCGGACGTAACTTCTCTTAGAAAACGATAATACATTCGTTGTGATTCCGCCGAAGGGTTCGGGCTGTCGAATACATCACCTGCTATCAACAATACATCTATTTCATGCTGTCTTATCTGCTGTTTCAGCCATTCTAGAAAATGGAGATGCTCTTCCCGCCGGTCGTATTCATAAAAAGTCTGGCCCAGATGCCAGTCTGCTGTATGGAGAATTTTCATTAGCTGTTCGGTTTGTTTCCTGCAAAAATAGGAAAACTAAATGAAAAAAGGTATTTCTTTTAGGTACAACCTCTAAATGAAAACTATTTTTCATGCAGAAAACAAGCAGACATGCCACCTTTTCGCTATCTTTGCCATACGAGATAAATAATAAGAAGAAAGGAGAACGTCATGAGTACAATCACATTGGAATCAATACAAAACGAACTGATTCGGGAAATCTTGGACATCAAGAATGTAAAGGTGTTGGAGTCTGTAAGGAAGACTCTTGTTCATGCTAAAAAGGAAATGGAATCTGTTTCTACCATGGTGGCAGAGGATGAAGAACCCTACATGACCAAAAGTGAAATAATGGACGGGCTGTCCGAGGCTTGCAAAGACATCAAACTGATGCGTGAAGGAAAGCTGAAAGGCCGTCCCATAGAAGAATTGCTCAATGAACTATAAAATCAAAGTATATCGCCACTTCGAAAAAGAAGTTAAGAAACTTTCCAAGCGATATAAATCATTGAAGCAAGACTTGACAATTTTAGCCGCAGAACTCATGCAGAACCCTGACATGGGTACTGATTTAGGCAATGGCCTACACAAAGTACGCATGAGTATAGCATCAAAAGGAAAAGGGAAAAGAGGTGGAGCAAGAGTGATCACTCTCATCGCCACTCTATCCAAAGAAGAAAAAGAGATTGGCTTACATTTCATTTATGATAAATCAGAGCGTGAGAATATCACTGATAAAGAGTTACAAGCGGTCTTGAAAGACAACGGAATTATCTGAAAAGACGAACCGGTCATGCCAACTGAGGCATGGCCGGTTTGTATATCTATCATCATTCAGTCACCAGCCGCACCTCATAAATATGCGGAGTCACTTTCTCATTTCCTTTACCGATCTTTATCTCCAGTTGCTCATTGGATTGCATAGATGCAGGTACATCAAATATCCCAACCGATACATCCGAAGCCGGTTTACCAGCCAATCGTCCTACTTCCTGCCCGTTTATCCATACTTTTGCATCCTTACGAATCTCGGAACGGAACCGGATACGCACTTTATTGACCTGCTTTCCGTTCGTCTTCATACGATAACTGAACCAACCGGCCGCCTCACGCCAGTGAATCCCTTCATCATCCCCCGTACGGGAATTCTCCATCCGGATGAAATGGTCGCTTTCCGGTTGTTGTTCCCCACAAATCACTTTATCGGCGGTCATACCATCCAATGCGGCACGCTCCTTTTCCTCTTTTGCCAACTGTTCCTGCCTTGCCTGCAACTCCTGTACGGACAGCACAGGCCAATAGACCATATACCGGCACTCATATAAACGGAAAAACGGTTCCACAGTCATACCCTCATAGCGTTCGGGATAAACTCCGGACAATGTAAATGTCAACGGCTTACCTTCCACTTTTTTCAGATGAGAAAGAAGATTGTTCTTATCCCCCACAATGACAGGCATCGTTTGTAAAGGCAGGCGCGGTCCGGCAGCAATGTGTCCGCCACGACTGTCATCGGCAAACATGCCATCCTGATTTTGCTTGCCCAACCGGGCGGCCAGCACAATCGGTCCGTATAAGATGGAATAGTTGGCAGAACCATCCGGCAGTGCAATGGCACGCAAATGCATCGGCAGTTCCAGCCTTACTTTGTCACCTTTTGACCAAGTACGGTTCAGGCTAACATATCCCTCTTTGACCGTTACGTTCTGCCGTTTACCATTAACAGACAAGCGTAATGCTTCCGGCTTCGTCCATTCGGGAATACGGAAAAGAAGGGTAAATTCTTTCTTTCCCTTTTCCGGAGAAATAACAAGAGTACTCCCCTCCTCATCGGGAAAAGCCGTCTGTTGCTCAATTTGGGTATCTCCCCAGCGCAAGGTAGACGGAATGAAAAGATTGACATACAGATTATTATCCTTGTGTCCATAAATCATTTCACCATAACGGGCATGATTTTCCATCCCCGATCCCACACAACACCAGAAACTGGTCTGAGGCTGCGAATAGACCCTGTAATGACCGGCACGCATCGGGGTAAAATAAACAAATCCGCCTTGCACAGGATCTTGCGTGGAAAGGATATGGTTATAAAGCGCCCGTTCGTAATAATCCATAAAATGAACGTCCGCACTCGTTTCATACAGCATTTTTGTAAGGCGGAGCATATTGTAGGTGTTACAAGTCTCAGGCCCCTGCTCGCTGGTGAGCATACTGCTGAAGTCATCAGCCGGATGAAAATGCTCACGCACACTGTTACCTCCAATAGTGATGCTGCAATGATTTACCACCGTTTCCCAGAAATAGCGGGCAGCTTCGCTCCAGTCCCGGTTGCCTTCCAAATCGGCAATACGTTTGAAACCTATCACTTTCGGTATTTGGGTATTGGCGTGCATACCAGTCAGTTTATCCTCCTGTCTCAACAAAGGCTGCAACACGGTGTGATGAGAAAATTGGTGAGCCAGTTTCAAGTAGCGTTTGTCGCCGGTGATAGCGGCCACATCGGCAAATGTTTCGTTCAACCCTCCATGTTCGCTGCGCAGCATATCCTGTATCTGTTCATCGCTCAACTTGGATACCAGACGAATCATCCAGTCCGTGAGTTTCACCAACATTTCCTTTGCCTCCCGGCTATCGGTCTGAAGAGTTGCATCACGAAGGCCGGCATATATTTTATGAATATTGTAAAGAGGAACCCAGCGGTCGTTCAATCCGAAACCGGACGCGCGAATGTTTCCTTCCTCTATTTCTTTCCACATTTTGCGCCCGTTTGGAACTCCACACAGATAACCGTCACCGGCGGCATCCTGGCAGCGTTTCAGTTTACTTATCATATAATCCAGACGCGCCTTGATCTCCTTATTTCCCGTAGCGGCATACATATAGGAAAGGGCCGATAAATAATGTCCGCCAATATGACCGTCCAGCCCTGTATTTTCCCAATTGGTATAATTTTCGGCTTTAGGGGAAAGACCAGCTTCCTTCAAATAAGGAGCTAACAGACGGTCGGGGTCTATTCCCAGCAGATAACGGATATCCATATCCTCTGCGTGTTTGAAAGGGCTGGCGGTGAGCCGCACATCCCTGACTGGAAAACTTTCTACTTTTGCGGGTAGCTGAGCATGTAAAGCTACAGAAGCTATAGCAAAAACGGAAGTGGATAAAATGGTTTTAAGTAAATTCATAATGTATTTTATCGTTTCTTTATTTATTCTGCTGGATATTCAATATGAACATTCTAAAGTTTCACCTCAATTGCTGTACCGGTATAATTCACCATCTTTCCTCCCTTCAATGGTTTATCGCCTTCTCCTGATCTATGATTTACGAGAACTACTTTGAACTTCCTCTTTTCCAACATTCCGGGATATCTTCCTTCACGGTCGCTGATGTGCAAAGTACGGTTACTATCATCCCAACGGAAAGTGATAGTAGAATAAACTCCCTTTTCATAATTGTAATTATCGTTCTCATCCTCATAAAGAATAAAAGTTGCATTAGCACCCGGATAAACACGAATCTCCAGGTCATCCCAACTTTTTTCTGTGGCATACTGCACCGCAGGTCCCCAAGGAATTATAGAACCGGCACGGATATAAACAGGCATGATATCAATAGGTACTTCACGCTGTATGGTTTGGCCACCAGCCAACTTTGCCCCAGTCCAGAAATCAAACCAGTTACTTCCCTCAGGCAAATATACATCCGTTTTCTCTATTTTCCGCATATTTTTCTGATAACCATTCTGTTTTTTATCCTGCCATGTATAGAGAGAATCAGTTACCGGACGTACTAAAAAACTACGTCCGAACATATACTCCGTATCCATATCAAGTACTTTCTTGTCTTTCGGAAAATCCATCACCAAAGGACGAATAATGCTGCCTGCCTTATTTGTTACTTCCCAAGTAGTACTATATAAATAAGGTAATAAGCGATAACGCAAATGGGTATATTTCTCCAATGCATCATAAGCCCAATCACCTTTATCGCCGAACTGATAGATCTCTACAGCAACAGGACTGGAATTATGAGAACGCATGATAGGTTGGAAAGCTCCCCACTGATACCAACGGACGTGTAACTCATGATAAGCAATATTATTAACATCATTATTATATTTCCAAGCAAAAAATCCTCCCAAGTCAGTGTTCCAGTAAGGAATACCACACAAAGAATAATTCAGGCCAGCTGCCAGTTGCTTGCGCATCACTTCCCAAGTAGAAACGACATCTCCACTCCATGAATGTGAAGCATAACGCTGCTGTCCCAAGAATGAAGAACGGGTAAGTAAGAATACCCGCTTGTCGGAAGTGGTAGCACGCTGGTGCTCATAAACACCTTTATTGGACATCAAAGGAAAAGCATTGTGAACTCTTCGGAAAGAACCTAAATAAGTTTTTGTATCAAAATCTTTATCTTGAATCTCCAGATGATCGGGTTCGGTAGAATCCAACCACCAGCCGTCCATACCTAGATCAAAGATATTCTTTTTCATTTCATTCCAATAAATACTTCTTGCTACAGGATTGAACGGATCGTAAGGTTTCACTCCGGCTTTAGGCGGCCAAGTCTCAAAATGAAGCAAAGCATTCAGACTGTCCATCTTATGATACATCTCTGTCCACGGACCAAAAGAGGCCCATACAGAAATCATGATATGCGCATTCCGCTTGTGTATATAGTCAATCATTTCTTGAGGGCTTTTTATTCTTGGAGTACCATAACGTGCATCCGGATTCTCACCATTCGGAAGATATTTCATGTATTCTTTGTCGCCCATCTTATTAATATAGCGAGGATTCTGGAACTTCATGGAGTTCCAGTTAGAATCACATCCCCAATACTGCCAATCCTGAATGATTCCATCCAAAGGAACTTTCCGATCACGGTATTCATCAACCACTTCGCACAGTTCATCCGGACTCTTATAACGCTCGCGGCACTGCCAGAATCCAAGTGTCCACAGCGGATAAAGAGGAGCCTGCCCGGTCAAATCACGGACTCCGGCTATCACGCCGTCCGCATTGCTACCATAAATGAAATAATAGTCGGCACAATCGCCCACTTCAGAATCGAATGACATTTCTTGCGGATTATCCGTAAACATAGTTGGGGAATAATTGTCCCAATAAAGTCCGTAACCTTTCACTGAATGAATAAAAGGAATACAGATACTCATATTCTTGTTACGAAGAAAAAGTTTTTGATTGCGCTGATTCACTTTTCCAGTCTGTTGTTGCCCCAATCCATAAATCACTTCATCCTTATCTAATAAAAAAGCCTGCCGGACATTGTAAGAAAAAGTACCCGCATCATCAAACGGGGTGAACTGTGTTCCATAATCCTTGTCTTTTAACAACACCCTTCCGGTTGCATCATAGAAATTGATTCCACCTGTAGATGAATTTACCTCTACTTGTAATACATCCGACTTTAAACGAATATACTCTTTATTCATTGCAAACTCCACAAAGGTCTCCTCAGGCTCTTTCATTACTACAAGGCTCTTCTTGTCATACGAACTTCCCTCCGGTGTCTTATAAACCCGGACAATGGATGGAGAATAAAATGCCACTTCAACATCCATACCTTGTACAGTAGTCTTAACTCCTTGCGATATTTTCTGATAGCTCTGTGCCTGGGAAAATAATCCCAGACAGAGGAGCAACAAAATTATTGAAATCTTTTTACTCATAATTCTTTCTAATTTAATGTAGAAAAGAAAAAACAACCTTTTCATCCTTAAAAAAACATCCAATAAATACTATTTAGAATATCCCGGATTCTGTTTCAGATTACTATTGGTCAACAATACTTTATTTGGAATAGGATACAGATTTTTGGTTTCATCACTCTTATCATGAGAGAACCAAGCTTTTGTAGTGAAGATGCCAAAACGAATCATGTCCTGACGGCGGCGTCCTTCCTGACAAAACTCCCAACCAAGCTCATCAAGGAAACGACCATATTTAATATCCGTTCCTCCATCATGTTCTGTCTTATAACTATCTCTCCGACCATAATCATATACACTTCCTCCCATCAGTTCCGCGTCTGTAACTTGCGCTTTTTCAGGTTCATTCTTGAAGGCGCGTTCACGTACCTGAGTCACCAAAGCACCTGCTCCCGATTTGCCCAAACGCATCAATGACTCCGCTTTCATCATCAATACATCCGCATATCGTAACAACGGCCAGTCATTGCTCAAACGGTTGGTTATACCGGTGGCATATTCAAATTTACCCCAACGGAACCCATCATCCACATCCGACTGATCAATAGAGGGGACATCTACCGTATAAATCAATGGTTTTCCATCAATACTACGCTTCAAGATTTCACCGGAATAGGTATATTGCTGACCTTGAATATAGTTATCCTCTAAACGTGCATCATCCTCATCAAAAGAATTAATAAACTGAGGCACTGCGCACACGCCTCCCCAAGGACGTGCAGTCAATTGGTAAGTATCTTGATTCTCAGGTGCTAAAGTGTACATATGAAAATCAAAATCATTCCATCCTGTCACATAAATTTCATCAAACGGCAATGCAAAGATAATTTCTTTAGAATTCTCATTATGCGTTACAAAAACATCCTTCTGATTATTCTCCAATGCATATTCTCCGGACTTCTCGGCATAATTAATCACGATATCACACTCGTCAATACATTTCTGCCATTGAGCAGTACCCGACCAAACTTCAGCATTCAAATACATTTTGGCCAGCAATGTATGAGCCGCCCACTTATTGAAACGTCCATAATAATAACCTCTCGGCGTTTCGGACAACAAATCCATATTCTCCGTTATTTCTTTCACAATAAAGTCAAAGACCTCTTTACGAGTAGACTGTTGCGGCAAAGAAGTATCTTTAAAATCTGTCACAATGGGCACATTACCATACAAATCAATCAAAATATAATAATATGAAGCCCTCAGTACTTTCAATTCGGCAATCAACTTTTCTTTCGTTTCTCCATCCACACTGATCACACCTTCTTCTATCTGAGATAAAATACGGTTACAGGTATTCACACCATTGTACGTACGTTCCCATCCTTGAAGCACACCGTCATCCTCGGTAGTCCAAGTATGCTGATGCCATCTTTTATAGATATAACCGTCTACCCATCCAATACCATCACGGGCAGGAAGAACATCTTGATCCGCACACAATTCCTGTGCACGAACCACTCCGTTCCATTGCAGCAACGTTTCACGCCAAGGTATATAAGCGGCATTTACCAGATAACTGACATCTTCCTCCGTTTTCGGTACGTAATCCTCAGACACTACCTGTCCATAGCTCTCATGCAGTAAATCAGTACAAGCTGTATTTCCCAACAATGCGGCTGTCATCAGTCCCATTGTCCATAATTTTATATTTGTTTTCATCTTCAATTCCTTTTTAGTTCATTAAAATTTCACATTAACGCCGAAAGTAAATGAGCGCACACTCGGATATCTGTCACGTGTATCATACCCCGGAGTCAAACCATCTGTTGATACTTCCGGATCAATACCTTTATATCCGGTTATAGTCAAAGCATTCAATACCGAACCATAAATACGGAGTGACTTTATATATTTACCTACCTGACCGAAGCTATATCCCAAAGTGATATTGTCAATCTTCCAGTAGTCACCATCTTCTACATAATAGCTATTGAATTCCGGTTCCACTTCCGGACTCAACGTATGCTTGCCAAATACCAAGTCATTCACAGACTTCAAACGATTTTCAAAACGGCTGTTTTTTACATTCTCATAATTCATACGTCCACCATTGATTATCTGGAAACCAAACGCGCCACGCATCGTCACATTCAAGTCGAAGTTTTTATAACGAAGAGTATTGTTCCATCCCGCATACCATTTAGGAAGACCGTTACCAATAACATGCTTATCTTCGGGAGCATGAGTAAAATCTTTATAGTTCACCAACTCACCATTCCTGTCTTCGTAGATCCAACGACCTTCACTGTCCACATCTACTACTTTAAAGCCATAAAAATTACCGATGCTTTCACCTACCTGTACTCTGTGAGAATCGGCTACCTGACCGGAGTATTCCACTGTACCCGTATTAAAATAGTCATAATCCGACTTAAAGATGCTGCCAGACAAACTGATTAGCTTATTAGAGTTCAAAGAGAATGTTCCGGTAGTGCTCCATTCAAAATCTTTATTCTGAACAGGAACCACAGTTACCAACACTTCCACACCACGGTTTCTCATTGTACCCCCATTGGCCATCGTCTTATTATACAAGTTCGGAGGAGTCGGTACTCCATATTCGTATATCAAGCCATCCACATCACGGTTATAATAATCAATAGAACCGGACAAACGGCCACCCCATGAAACGAAGTCCAAACCAATATTGGTTTCTTTCTTTTCCTCCCATTTCAAATCAGGATTCGGATTGGATGCCGGAACAATGGTCTGTACCCAATTCCCATTTACAAAAGCATACGAGCCGTATTTCAACATAGCCACCCCCAGGAAAGGATCTTTAGGCTGTGAACCCGTCACACCATATCCCACACGAAGTTTCAAATCATCAAATATCTTCTGATTCTTCATAAATGCTTCTTCGGTAATTCTCCATCCTACAGATATAGATGGGAAAAGCCCCCATGCATTATCAGTACCCCATAACTGGCTGGCTCCTTCATAACGAAGAGCTCCCATCAACAAATAACGATTCTTGAACGAATAGGTAGCCCGCCCAAAAAAACCGATCAAATTTGTAGGAGTTTTCTTTGAGCCGATATTCGCTTTACCGTCTTTCAAAGCAGAACCAATGCCAATATTATGCCATCCGCCAAAATAATCATCCTGAAAACCATAGTTATCAATCCAAAGCTCTTCAAAGTCTGTTTCATTGTAGCTATAACCACCCAAGACACTAAATTTATGCGCACCGATTTCTTTGTTATATTGTGCAGTAAGTTCCATCAACTTCTCCATCTTGGTATAAGCACCTACCGAAGACCAACCAGCCAATCCATCACGCAAAGCAGAAATATGGTTCAAAGTTTCACCGTAGCCACGGTTCATATTGTCACGAATATAAGAGAATACGGCAGAAAGAGTCAAATCTTTGATAGGATTATAAACAATATTTCCATTGTAACGCAACTGCGTCTTTTTTACATTTCCTTCAGCCTCATACAACAAAGCCAACGGATTCTCGTATTCGAATTTGCTCACATTCTCATTCCATGTACCATCCTCATTTCTTACCGGATCAGTCGGGTTTCTACGAGTTGCCTGGCCATATACCCAACCTCTGAAACTACCCCCACTAGTTGTAGATTCCATCTGGTTTTTCTTACCAAACAAACCGAATTTCAACTTCAACTTATCATCAAACATACGGTGGGTTACCTCAATACGTCCTTGAAAACTTTCGAAATCCGATTTTTTCATGATCCCTTGACGAGAGGCATAGTTCAAGTTGGCAATATAATTAGTCTTTGAATTGCCACCCATCAATGACAAGTTATGAACATGGCTAACCGGTGTACGGCTAATCTCATCAATCCAATCCGTATCAGCCCCATGGTCCTGGTCAGGATAAAGGGTACGGAACTCATCTGCATTCAGCATATCCAACTTTTTGGCTATAAGAGAAGTACTGACGTAGCCATTATACTCCACCTGGTTAATATCCACTCCTTTAGCCTGTTTGGTAGTAATTAAAATCACACCATTCGTACCGCGCGTACCATAAATAGCGGCAGCAGAACCATCCTTCAGCACGTCCACGCTCTCCACATCTTCGGGAGCCACTGTACCGAGTTCTCCCGGAATTCCGTCAATCAATACCAAAGGAGCTGTATTAGCTCCACCAATGGTATTTGTACCACGAAGACGTATCTGAGTACTTCCCGTCGGGTCACCGTTAGGATTGGTAATGGCCAGACCGGCTACTTTTCCTTGAATCAGCTGTCCCACATCTTTCACGGCTCCTTTTACAAAGTTGTCGGCTTTCACACTAGCTACAGAACTGGTCACATCACCTTTACGCTGTGTACCGTAACCAATCACCACCACTTCATCCAAGGTTTTGGTATCCTCCTTTAAAACAATCTCTAATGAATTCTTTCCTGCTGTCGGGACTTCCTGAGTGACATAGCCAATATAAGAAATAACCAACACACTCTTTGCCGGAACATCCAACATAAAGTTTCCATCAAAATCGGTAATGGTTCCCATGGTATTATTGCCTTTTACAACAACACTGGCTCCTATGACAGGCTCGCCGGAAGAATCTTTCACCTTACCCGTCACTTTTTGCTGGGCTAAGGCCGTTAATGAAAAGCTTAACAGAGTAAGCAACAAAAACAAATGTTTCATTCTATATTAAATTTAAAGTTATACATACCTTTACTGCGGGAATGAATGAAGAAGATGTGTTTTTCTCCCCGTAAAAGGTTGTGGCAAAAGAATGAAATAGGAAATAGAAATACAGGTGAAGAACCATGCTAACAGGGGATACAAATAGCTCTAGCTATAACTTGACGCATTTGTACCCCCTATTTGCAACAATTAAAGGACAGGAAGATGTTTATTCTTCGTGTTGTGATTTCTGGAACTCACTGGGAGTCATTCCAAATTCCTCCTTAAAGCAAGTGGTGAAATACTTCCGATTAAAATACCCCAACGTAGCGGCAACCTCTGTTACACTTTTGTCTTTATCTTCCAACATGTGTCTGGCATGCTTCATCTTGATGTTCCGGATAAAATCCAATGGAGTTCGGCCTGTTATGGCTTTCAATTTACGGGTCAAAGTAGAACGGGACATATTCATGGCATCAGCTAGAGCTGTCACATCAAAATCAGGCTCAGTAAGGTTATCTTCCACGGCTTTTACCGCTTTCTCCAATAGAAGTTTGTCCAGTTGTACAAACTCAGGTTCAGGCAAATTCACCTTACTATCCAAATAAATACGCATTTTAATCATCTCCTTGCTGTCCGCCCACATTTCATTATTCTTACGGTCCACGCGTTTCAGATAAAGATACAGACTATAACCGGATACACCCATCACTATCAATACATAGAACAAATACGCCCACCAAGTTTCATAAAAAGCAGGAAGGCGTCGGATAGTCAGTTCAGTTACCTCTTTACTCCAAAGACCATTTTCATCCGTCGCTTTCACCTGAAAAGTATAAGTGCCCTTACTCAGATGATTATAAAAAGCCGAGTTTTTTCCACCTTCCACATATACCCACGCTTTGTCCACTCCTATCAACCGATAAGCATAGCGTATTTTTGAAGCATAACGGTGGTTAAGAGAAGAAAAACTAATTTCCAAATTCTGATCATCGGGATGCAATTCTATCCGGTTAATGGAATTGCTACTCTTTCTATCTCCGAATATCAATGATTCTCCTTGCAACTTTATATCAGTTATCTTGGTCTTCACTGCACTAGCCTTTCTTTCCAACCCGTTTGATGGAGTAACCATGCAAATACCCGGAATGCCGCCCCAATAAATATTGCCATCTTTTGCTTGACAAACAGCAGTGGGAAGAAAGCGACGCAACAAGATAGAACCATCCGTGGTAAGATAGGTGCGGAACGAACCGTTACGAGGATTAAATTCTATCAGTTTCTGGTTTGTATCAATCCAAATATGATTATATGCATCAGCCACTATTTGATTCACCTGATTACCGTTCATACCGCAAGCCTCATTATAACTGACCAACTTATTCTCTGAAGGATCATAAGAATAGACTCCTCCGTCACAAGTTCCCAACCACAAAATCCAATCGGGAGCAATAGACAGACAAGAGAAATTCTTGTCCAATTTGAAAGAACGAAGTTTTTCATCCGCCGTTGTCTGAAACAAACCGTTGTCTTGAGTACAAATCCATATCAGCCCTTCCTTATTCTCCACGATTCCCATCACATGCCCCACATCGGGATAAACCTGTTTAATTCTTTTCTGACGGACATCATAACTGCAAAGTCCTTTGTTCAAGCCTATCCACAAGATTCCGTGCGAGTCTTCATACAATTTGGTCACCGTAGCGTTCGATTCCACCTGCCCGTTCAAATCAATAAGATCCACCAGATACATCTCCATACCCTTACGGATCATACCATAAACCAATCTATTCAAATCTTTTGCCACCCAAATACCGTTATTAATACGTGCTCGAGTCATCTCTCGTCCGTTATCCAAAGACAACGAAACAAGCTCGGGAAAATCCGAATAGATTTTCACTTTATCCTGCTTCAAGTCATATAACACCAACCCGGTTCTTTCTTGCATCATCCACATCATACCGTCTCCGTCATCACACAAAGCCATTACAGCCGGACTGCGGTTTACTCTGTCCGCCAAAGCGGGCAAGGCATAATCCTTGGTCATATTATCCATCAGATGTACAATGAAACTAGGACGGTCAAAGGCCGACACCCATAGACATCCCCTCCCTTTCAGGACTTCTACCAACATATGATTAACAGGCAGAAGCCCTGTCTGGAATTTCAATTGTTTTAACGTCTTATCCGGTTGTATTTGTAAGGACATGAAATCGTGCCCGGTGGTTAACCAGATATACCCCAGTTTATCATCCTGTACCAGACTAAGGATGACCCCATCCTCCTCACCGGCAGCATTGACCGGTATTTCAGAATATACAAACATAGAATCTTCAGGAGCCGAAGGGTCAAAACGCACCACACCATCCCCCCAGGTTGCCAACCAGAAGTAGTCCTGTTCATTATCCTGAACCATCACCGTAGGATTTTGTCTTCTCATCTTATCAGGATAAGGAACGAACTCGTCTTTTTCTTTGTCCAAATGATATACCCGGCCATTCCACACAGAAATAATAATCTCATGGTTGCGGCTCTCACAAAATCCGGAAATAGTAGTTCTTCCGTACTTATTCCGGAGGGGATACTCTTTGACCAACTGTCCGTTGATGTCATATTTGGCCAATATAGAACGATAGCTCAGCCACATATAGCCGTCACTGGTAGCATATAGATACATCACCGGAATATTCTTCAAACGCTCCCGGTCCATAGGATGTACACTGTAGTCCGATTTATCAAGAATATACACCCCTTTGTCTGTACCGAACCATATATTCCCCTTCTTATCCTCAGCGATACACTCCACCAAATTATCCTCTAATAATCCCGGAGTTTCAATGTCCGAACGAAACACTTTCACATGATAACCGTCATCACGACATAATCCGTTCACCGTGCCATACCACATATATCCTTCGCTGTCTCTGAATACGCGATGAATGGCATTTACCGGCAGCTGGTCAATGGTAGGGATATCTGTAATAGTTATGTTCTGAGAACACACCAAGAAGGAGAGAAAAGATAGTATAAAGGTCAATATATATTTCATTGTGCTTTCGGTTAGAATCATAGACTGCCACAAAGTTATAAAAAAGAAACCGGATACTCTAGCAAATTTTAAAATTTGCTAAAGTATCCGATAATTGCTCCACTCACAGGTTTCCTTCTTTTGAAGCTTCCTCATTACATCTGTGTCTTTAATTCTTTTCGGTAGCTTCTTCAGCAGTCTGTGTTTCCACCCCTACGGGAAAAGTATATCAATAATCGAAACCGGTTGCTTTTACATACACCTTATAATCTTTAATCATGCCGGGAGCTCCCTGTTCCGCACGTGGCAGAATACGGAAACCGGTCACGTTATATTCTTTGCCGAGATCTATCACCACCTGATGAGGATAAGCCGTATTATCCACCGTCTGCCAGAAAGTACTTTCTTGCAAGTCATAAATCTTGTCGGCTGTGCGGTTACCGCTACGGGTTTCCTCGCTGTCGGCATAAACAATCTTCCAGTTTTCACGAGAGATTTTCTGTCCTTTCTCATCCAGCACATCAAACTCCGCAATGGCGGCAATGTTGGTATTATCAAAAGAAGACAGCCCTTCCAGACAGAAGTAACGTCCTTTCGTAACAGGAACTTTCACTTCTTGCCAACCGTTACCTGGTTTGAAAGTACCGGCAGATACCGGTGTTTCCTTCTCCAGTTTGATGGTCTGCCCCTGTTTACGATGCGTTTCAGGAACAGCCACACGAAGCATATCCAGGATAGGTTTGTTCAATCCGACGATGGTTGCCTCTTTCGGGCCTTTCAAGTCAAGAACGATGATTTCATTCACTCCTTTTTTCAGCCAGCAGCCCGGCATGAACAGGGTTTGTTGAGGACCGATTTCCCAGAAACGTCCCATGGCATGACCGTTCACCCATACCATACCTTTTCCCCAAGACTCCATGTTCAGGAATGTATCAGCCACCTTATCCAAGGTAAAAGTAGCGCGATAGTAGGCCGGAACACTTTCATCATTTTTCTCTATGCCACAGGCGGCAGACGAGTTCATATCCTGAAAGTTCCGGGAAGATACAAATTCATAATCTACGGGAAGATTATAAACAGTCCAGCCTTTCAACGTTTCGGCATTCTTACCGTTCACCAGTTCCACTTTCTCGGTAATTCCCTTGCGGTCGTGAATGGACTTGTCAAAGTTCACACGCCCCATGGCTTCCACCAATAAATCAAGCTGTGTACCGGCTTTTAATGCAGGCAGTGTAAGTTCCTGTTCTCCACCACGGCGATCCAGACGCCCCAACAGTTTCCCGTCGGCAAAAACCTGTGTCCAGTCATGCTGTTCGGTGATTTTCAGAACGGTTCCCGCTTTCACATCTTCCGGCAAATGGGTACGGTACAGGATACTTCCCCAGCCTTGGTCAAATTTCTCCATCGGCTGGATTTCCTCTGTCTGCTTCGGTTCGGGCAGATTGTCAACCAACGGAGCTATTTGAGTGAATTTAATGGCAGGGATTTCCATAACCGGTAAAGCTTCAGGAACTTCAGGCAATGTCTGTCCTTCGTCCAAGTAGTCCTTCAACATATCACGTAAAGCAAAATACTTGTCGGTGGTCCAGCCTGCTTCGCTGATAGGAGCGTCATAGTCATAGCTGCTGCACATAGCCGAGTAAGCCGGATTATTGGCACCGCCCCACCAGCCAAAGGTCGTTCCTCCGTGGGTCATGTACAAACTGAAAGAAATACCTTTGTCCATCATCTCTTTCAGGCCATCCACCATGATTTGTCCGTCACGGGTTTCGTGCTTGCGCCCCCAGTGATCAAACCATCCGCTCCAGAACTCGCTGCACATCAACGGAGCGTCGGGACGTACTTCTTTCAGTTTGGCAAACTGCTTGTCGATATCAGCTCCCGTACCAAAATTTATAGTCCAAAGCAAATCATCCAAACCATTATTCAGGAAATTAGAACTCCAGTCACATTGGAACAAAGGCACTTCAGTAAAGCCTGCGGCGCGTACCGTATCACGGATGGCAGACACATAGGGCTTGTCCGTGCCATACGAACCATATTCGTTTTCCACCTGCACCATGATGATGTTACCACCACGGGTAATCTGCAAATCCTGCAACTGCTTGCCCACTTCATGCATAAAGGCTCCCACGTGCTGCATATAGAAAGGATCGAGAGTACGAAGCTGCACGCTGTCGTTCTTCAGCAGCCACCAAGGCAGCCCACCCATTTCCCATTCCGCACATACATACGGACCGGGACGCACAATGACGTACATACCATGCTTCTGAGCCAATTTACAGAAAGCTGCAATATCTTTATTACCTGTAAAATCATACTTACCGGGAGTTTCCTCATGCAAATTCCAAAAGACATACAGACAAAGCGTATTCATGCCCAATGCTTTACACATTTCAATACGATGTTCCCAGTATTCACGGGGAATACGCGGATAATGCACCTCTGCCGCTTTGACCACGAACGGTTTCCCATTCAGCAGAAAGGTATTCTTACCCGCTTCGAATGTCCCGGGCTTATTGCCGGCACATCCTGCCAGCAGCAGGACCGCCAGCAACAAAGTCAGTAATTTCTTCATCTTCATTTATCTATTATTATTTTTCATTCTTATTTATCCGGATTACCGTAAATGAATAAGCCGGCAATTCATATCCGAATTTCTCGCTTACTTCCATTGTACCGGCTACAGGACGAGCCTGCTTGTCGGTCGGCTTGCCTGCCAGAACCGTCTTTACGGCAGTGGTGTTCATTCCTTCCAAAGAGGGGAGCTCCACTTGCGCATTCACCGCTACCGGCAGCAGATTCACCAGTTTCACGATCATATCTCCTGTCTTTCCGTCGCGAACTACCGACACACCTACCCGTTTCTTCACCGCATCTTGCGCATTATCCAAAGTCACGGAAGAAGCGATGTATTCACTGCCCGCATTTTGTCCGTACATCTGCTGCGCATAGTAACCTACGGTGGGTTTTACCTCCGTATTATTGAAATAAATCAAATCCGGATTCCACTGGGTATGTCCCTCCTTAGCCAGTAACGGAGCGTAAGAAGTCATGGTCACCACATCGGCATTACGCTCCACGGAAGTCAGGTACAAGGCCTCGGCCAAAGCTGTTTCTATATTGTTGGGACGTCCCGGCAAATGAGCCGCATACTCTCCCAAATACACTTTCGCCTTGTTACGGTCATAACGGTCATAGAAATCCTGATTGTTGATAAACCATCCCGGGGTGTTATAATAATGTTCATCCACCATCGGAATACTCATCTTAGTGGCGAATTTCCAGCCTTCCTCATAATCACTGCCCTCATAGAACGGGCCTACCGTTCCGATAACGGTCACTTCGGGATATTTCTCCTTCACCGCATTGTAAATCATGGTGAAACGTTCTTCAAAGATATCGGTAATCAAATCCTCGTTACCAATACCGATGTACTTCAGATTGAAAGGTTTGGGATGTCCGGCTTGCGCACGCTTCTTTCCCCACACGGTCTTCTTCGCATCTCCATTCGCATATTCTATCAAATCCAGTACATCCTGCACGTACTGCGGCATTTCCTCCATCGGGATTCCGCCTTGCTGACCGCCGCAACCCAGTTCGCCTACCGAGTGATGACTGCAAGTACCCGAATTCTGACAAGGCACTCCGGCTGCCACTACAGGAACAGGTTCGGCCCCCATATCCTCGCAGAACAAAAAATATTCATGATATCCCAGACCGCGGGTCTGATGATACCCCCACAAATTGCGCAGAGGCTTGCGTTCCTCCAACGCTCCTATAGAGCCTTTCCAATCATAAATATTGTCCACACCATCTCCGTGAGCCACACATCCGCCGGGGAAACGGACAAAACGGGGATGAAGGTCCGCCAAAGTCTGTGCCAAATCGGCGCGCAGCCCGTTCTTCCTGCCTTTAAATGTATTCTGTGGGAAAAGAGAAACCATATCCAAGGCATACTTCCCAGCCATCTGCGGACAAACGGACAACACGGCATCCGCAGCATCCGCCGTTGCCGTCAGTACAGCCTTTTGTTTTTTCCACTCTGTAGATGAAACCCGAATAGCAGCCTGCGCAATCTCCTTGCCATCTTTGGCAGTCAGTCTCACAAGCACTTTTCCACCTTTCGTATCATCCAGCACTTTGGAAAACACAGAGAAGTCATACTTCTCACCTTTTTTCACGGCAATACCGTCAAAACCGTTATTCACCAAGGCAGCACCCGGGCGGTGTACCTCTAACACTGCATAGTGAGCATTGTTAGCATGGATGGGACTGTCCTCACTGACAGACAGTTCCGCATCAGTACCCTGTATACTCCACGCATACGTGCTGTTCCAGTTCTTATCTCTTGCACCGTCTTTGGCAGAATATTCAAAATCACGGTTCTGAACCAGCTCCGCATAAAGTCCACCATCGGCTCCATAATTGATATCCTCAAAGAAAATACCTATCAGATGCTCGCTAATGGGCTTCACCCGTCCGGTATCCACCCGGATGGTGGCAGCGACCGGTTTCAGTCCGGCAAAGCGGACGGCATCCTGTTCGGTACGCTCATTATTCTGTATATCGCGGAATTTCTTATGCTCAGCAAAACGAATCAACTGTTCTATATCCGCATAAGGTACTTTCTGCATATAACCGTTCAAGGTATCTTTATCAAGGACAATCTGCCGGGCAGTGACCAGTCGGGGCACGGCAGGCTTCTCCGCATTGACATATTGTTGGGGAGCCCACTTCAACAAGTCGGAAGAATGGGAAGTACCCCATACTTTTCCGCTGGGGGTAAGCTGCCACCGGCAATACCAACGTCCATCTTCCGCTTTTTCCAGAAGAGGTTTAATCATTCTCTTTTCCGCCCCCCAACGCCCGAAATCACATTTCAGATAGGCAAAGCCGTCGGATACACTCAGCCACTTGTCGCCATCGGGGCTCCATGCGAATTTCAGTCCGCTGCGTCCCTCGTCTTCCGGATGGGCGTAAGAGAAGATGTAGACCGAATCGGGCTCATTATATACTTTTTCCACGGCAGCACAGACGGATTGGCCTGCTGCCAATGAGGCGATTGCCAGAGATAATAAGGTCTTTTTCATGGTATATGCTTTATTGTCATGTTTCTTTTATAACGTGGGAACAACCTTCCTGATGGTTCCGTCCGGATTAAATTCCATACGGTCTATACATACTTCACGATGCACGCCAGGACCCTTCTCACGATCTATAAAGTTCTTATTAATACGATGATATACAATGTACCACTCATCCGTACCCGGAATTTGTAGGACTGCATTGTGCGCAGGTCCATAGATTTCCTTTGCAGGATCCTGAATCAGTACCACCGGTTTCTTAGCAACCTTTATAGGACCTAGCGGAGATTTCGACGTACCGTATGCCACATGATAGTTGGGCGAACCGGTATCATCCACCGACCACATAAAGTAGTAAAGACCATTACGATAGAACACATATGCCGCTTCACGGAAAGCGTAATCTTTCAGACTTCCTCCTTTCGGTGTCAATACGGTCAAGGTATTCTTTTTGATGGAAACCATATCCTCATTCAGTTCGGCGCCCGCCATATAACCATTGCCCCAGTACAGATAGGATTTTCCCGAAACCGGATCGGTAAACACATCCACATCAATCTGCTGTCCGTGGCCCACGGGAGATTCAGTAATAATGGGATGTCCCAAGTCTTTGAACGGACCAATGGGTGAATCGGCTACCGCCACCCCAATCTGCTTGCCGCCTCCGGCTACAGGATTACCACTGAAATAGAAGAAATATTTATACTTTCCATCCACCATTTTCTCTTCAATGCACGGAGCCCATGCGTTTCCATCTGCCCATGCCACCTGATCGGATTTCAAATCAAGCATCACCCCTTCATCTTTCCAGTCCTTCAGATTATCCGAAGAGAAGACACTGAAATACCATCCGCCCCATCCGGGCTGTCCGTCGGTGGTGGAATAGATATAATATTTTTTAGTCTGATGAGAATACAATATCTCGGGGTCAGCATGGAAACCTTGCAGCACGGGATTGTTGGGAATCGTCATATTGCCCATTTCCTTTGAAGGCCATTTGTCGGTGATGCGCTTCAACTCGGCACGGGTAATGGGGATGATAGTTCCGTGACGCGGATGAAAATTCATCTTCACCTCACTGTCTATCACTTTAAAGTTTTTCAAATCGGTCGTTTCGGTAAACTGGTATTTACCTTTCATATAGACATCATACATCAAGATGTATTTATTCTGACCTATCAGTTTGAAAGTTCCCGCACCTTCCACCGCTTCCGGGGTCTGCTGCTTGTAGTCGGGTTCTTCCTCCCATTGTCCCGAAGTCAGTGAACGGGTAGTTGCTACCCGGATGCCGTTTCCATGTCCTTCGGTTTTATAAAACAGGTGGTAGATTCCATCTTTATATACGATATCACCGTCTATGCAAGATTTCTTGTTTTCAGGGATGAAAAGCGGTTTCGGTTCACCTTCCAGGTCGGTAAATTCTTTATTGGCATAAGCATAATAAATCACATCTGCCCCATCACCATATTTCATTGACCAATAAACCAAGTATTTTCCGGCTTCCGCATCGAAGATAGTCTGAGGAGCCCATACCCGTTTCAGTTTTTCCTGTCCGACATAACGTTTCTGCATATTGATGACAGAATGGTTCCAGTTCACCAAGTCTGTAGATTTCAGCAACACCATGGCACGATTGGAATCCCATCCATTGTCAGAAACCATATCGGTAACCACCATATAGAATGTCTTTCCGTCTTCGCAACGCAGGATATGCGGGTCGCGCACACCACCGGTAGAACTGATGATTTTGGAATCAATGACAGGTTTGTTGTCATTCAATGCCCAATAGGTATATCCGTCCGTACTTACCGCATAGCATACGGCTTCCTCGCTGATGTGGTTACCTGTAAAATAGGTAAAGAGATAAGCTATGTAATCTTTTTCGGCTACATTGTTTTGTTTGGAAATAGTCTGCTGCGCCCCTGCCATCCAAGGTAGCAAACAGGCAAATAAGGTGATAAAAAATTTGTTTTTCATATAATTAGTCCTGAATTTGTTTGATGCAAAGATATAGTATAGGAACCTATTTTCAGGTATATAAATCTTTCAAAAGAGGGACTTTATTCGGTCAAATGGGGGAAAAATGGAAGTTTATGAAAGACTGGCATAGAAAAAAACAAAAAGTTCTTCCCTATTAAACTACAGTTTCAGTAAAAGGAAAAAGCAAAAGAATCAGCTACACAATAAATTCTGATTATTCATTATAAATGATAACTATTAGCGAAATATATTCAGTTTTCATCACACCTTTTGAGAAAGATACAAAAATAATCCTTAGAAAGGACATATTTAACATTTCTATCCATATGAATTTCATTGTTTGATTTCTCAAGCAATATGTACCATTCTACTTCCTCGCTAGATACAAAATAACAAGAATAACCCACCAAAAACTACAGCAGGTTAGTCATAACCTGTAATTTATTAAGAATAATAAAAAAAAATAAAAGAAAAGATAGCGTTATATTCTTATAAAATAATACATTTGCAGCAACTGAAATAGAAAGGGAATAAGATCCCTAAACCAAACTATTTACTAATTTAACCTTATAAATCTATGCAATTCTACCAGAAAAGAAGGGAAAATTGTGTAAAGACACACGTAATTTTGAAAAAAGCCTCTTTTTATGCATGTCTTACACTATTTGCCGGAATGGCTTTCCCAATGCCTTTGTGGGCTTCGCAGTCAACTGCCATCGTGCAACAGCATGTCAAACAAATTACGGGTATCGTAAATGATGCAAGCGGAGCTCCTGTAATCGGTGCCAATGTAGTACAAGTGGGAAGCACCAACGGTACTATTACAGATGTGGATGGCAAATTCACATTAAATGTACCCGTAGGGGCTAAACTGAAAGTTTCGTATATCGGTTACAACGACCAACAAATTACCGTAGGCAACAGCAACAGTTACACCATTATCTTGAAAGAAGATACAGAATCTTTAGATGAAGTGGTAGTAGTAGGATACGGTACTCAAAAAAAAGTAAACCTGACAGGTTCTGTGGCAACCATCTCATCCGATAAGCTAGTCAACCGCACCAGTGCCAATGTCACCAACATGCTGGCAGGACAAATGCCAGGTGTCACCATTATCCAAAATACCGGCCAGCCGGGAGCTGATGCCGGAGTACTGCGTGTGCGTGGTCTAGGAACTATGGGAGATGCCAGTGCCATGGTTGTGGTGGATGGTGTAGAATCTACCATGAGCAGCGTGGACCCCAACGATATTGAAAACATCTCTATATTAAAAGATGCAGCCGCCTCAGCCATTTATGGAGTACGTGCTGCCAATGGCGTTATCCTTATCACAACCAAAAAGGGAACCAAAGGACGTACCATTGTATCATACGATGGGTATGTAGGCTGGCAAAGTGCCTCACGTATGCCCAAATTTTTGGATTCTTACAATTATGCAGTGCTGATGAATGAAGCTTACACCAATGACGGTTTGAAAGGTCCGTATGACGAAACAGCCCTACAAAAGTTCAAAGACGGAAGTGATCCCGACTTTTATCCCAATTCCGACTGGCTGGGTACGCTATTAAGTGAAAACGGCCTGTTCAACAACCACCACTTGAGTATCAAAGGCGGTGGGGACAAAGTAACTTACTCGCTGGCATTCAACTATCATGATAAAGACGGATTGATAGTCAATACCAACTACAACAAGTTCAATGTACGTGCCAACATTGACGCTCAGATAAACAGTCGTCTGAAACTGACTACAAATATGGCGGTATACCGCAGTAATATGACTGCTCCGGCGGCAGGTATCAGCAACCTGATGCACTATGCTTTCCGTGAGACTCCGGTTACTCCCATCCAATTGAGCAACGGCAACTATGCTTTATTCAAAAACGAGCACAACTCCGTAGCCTATGCACGTGAAGGAGGAACCTACAAAGAGATAAACAGCAATTTCCAAGGTAACGTAGGAATGGAACTGGACATCATAGACGGACTGAAACTGAGAGGAGTCGCCGCCTCGACTTTCAACCTGACCGACAATCCCACCCACGTCAATACTATGACATTCTATCAGGCAGGTTCAGACACACCGGTAAAGAAAACCACTAACTCCATCACAGAATATGACATCAAAAGTATGGAACTGAACTTGCAAGCTTATCTGGACTATAATAAAACCTTCGGCAAACACACAATAGGAGCCTTATTAGGTTACTCACAAATTTATAAACAGACACGCTATCTGCAAGCTTACCGTAAGAACCTGCCCAACTCCAACTCACTGGACCAGATCAACGCCGGTGAAGTGACAGGACAGACAACATACGGTACAGAAATAGAATACGCCCTCCGCTCAGCTTTCGGACGCGTGAATTATTCATACGATGACCGCTATCTGCTAGAAGCCAACCTGCGTTATGACGGCACTTCACGCTTCCCCAAGAACAACCGCTTCGGCGCATTCCCCTCTTTCTCCATCGGATGGAGAATATCGGAAGAAGAGTTCTTCAAAGCCGATTGGGTGGATAATTTGAAACTACGTGCATCATGGGGATTGCTAGGTAATCAGGAAACCGTAAACTCGGACAACAGTTCTAACTATTATCCGTATCAGAACACCTATCTGTTCGGTTATGACTATAGTTTCGGCAACACTTTGACTCCGGGTATTTCCATTTCCAACCCGATGGCTAACCAAGATATTACGTGGGAGAAAACCGATCAATGGAACGTAGGTGTGGACGCCGCTTTCTGGGGCAATAAACTGACATTGGGCGCAGACTGGTTCCGCAAGGAAACACGGGACATATTACTGCAACTTCCAGTTCCCAACATGATGGGAGTCAGCGCTCCGATGCAAAATGCCGGTGTAGTGCGTAATACCGGTATCGAACTGCAACTGGGACATAACAACCGTATCAATGATTGGAGCTATTCTATCGGAGCCAATTTCAGCTATGTAACTACCAAAATCATGGATTTGAAAGGCGGTGACACACCGGGGCAATCCGTAGGCGACCCACTGTGGGCATATTACGGCTACGTATGCGACGGCATCTTCCAAAACGAAGAAGAGATCAAGAATCATCCTACACAGAGCATGGGTACTCCGGTTCCGGGTGACTTAAAATACCGTGACCTGAACGGAGACAAAGTAGTAGACAGCAAAGACCGGCAAGTATTGGGTTCCTACTTCCCGAAAATCAACTTCGGTCTGAATCTTTCAGTTCAATATAAAGACTTCGACCTAAGTGCACTGCTGCAAGGTGCAGCTGATGTAAAGAGTGCTCCTGTAGCTGAAATCAGATATGCCTTCTACAATGGCGGTAAAGTAACGGAACAGCATCTGGACCGTTGGACTCCGGAAAACCCGAATGCCACTTATCCCCGATTATCCATGAGTGACTCCAAAAACCGTGTGACTTCCAGTTTCTGGATGCAGGACGCCTCTTATGCCAAGCTGAGAAACCTGCAAGTAGGTTACAGCCTGCCCAAACAGCTGATATCCAAATACGGAATCAGCCGTCTGAGAGTGTATTGCAGTATCGACAATCTCTTTATGATTTCCGGCTTCGACGGTGTAGACCCCGAAGCCATCAGCGGCAACTATTATCCATTGACCCGAAATTATTCCTTCGGTCTGAATGTAACATTCTAAACACTGACAACTATGAGACTAAAATATAACTTTATAGGATTAATATTGGCATGTGGCCTTGGTCTGAGCTCTTGCAATGACAGTTTTCTGGACAGAAATCCTAAAGACCAATTATCCGATGCATCTTTCTGGAAAAACGCAGAAGATGCCCAGAAATTTGCAACCGGAATTTATCTGTATCTGATAGAACCGGAAAACCATACTATCATGACAGACTGCTACACAGATAATGCTATTCCTGTACATGTCACAGCCGAACAGGGACAGTTGTCTGCTGGTACGGCAACTTCCAGCAACCCACATTTCCTACAATTATGGAAAAATGCCTATCAATGCATCCGCAGATGCCTGGTATTTTACGAACATATAGGCGATGTGCCGATGGATGAAAAAGAAAAAGCGCAACTGACAGCTGAAGTACAGTTTCTCGAAGCTTTCTCATACGCTAACATATTAAAATATATGGGTGGCGCCTCCCTGCTGGATCATCCGTTGGAACTGAACGAGAAACTTCCTTCACGCAGTTCTGAAGAGGAGACTTATAATCATATAGTAGGATTATTGGATAAAGCAGCAGCCAGCTTGCCCGATATCCGCAGCAACAGTGACCACGGAAAACCGAGTGCCGGAGCCTGCTACGCACTGAAAGCCAGAGTTGCTTTCTACGCACACAAATATGATGTGGCGGAAGCCGCCGCACGCAAAGTAATGGGCATGAATGTGTATGGACTGTATGATAACTATGGTGACTTGTTCCAACCTGTAGCAGAGTTATGTAACGAAATCATCTTTGATCGCGAATATCTGGAAAACCCGAAAAACTCTAATGAAGGCAGTTATATAGGACAGTTCTTCGCTCCCGTCATGATGGGAGGATGGGAAGCTTTATCACCTACTCAAGACTTGATAGACTCCTATCCATGCAAAGATGGCAAATCAATCAAAGAGTCTCCTTTCTATAATCCGGAAGACCCGTTTGCCGACCGTGACCCCCGTCTAGGCTTCTCTGTACTGTGGAACGGGTCACAAATAGCAGGAAAGACTTTCAACCTGAACAATATGGGAGATGGCAGCCATACCCGTACAGGATATAGCATGAAAAAGTACATCAATCCGGACAATGACGGTATCAATAATTATGACTGGACCAACTTTATCTATATCCGCTATGCAGAAGTGCTGCTGACCTTCGCCGAGGCTCGTAACGAAAATCTGTCTGCTCCGGATACGGAAGTATATGATGCGGTCAATCAAATCCGTCAGCGTCCCAGCGTAAATCTTCCTCCTCTGCCTTCCGGCTTGTCCAAAGATCAAATGCGCGAAGCTATCCGTTTGGAACGTCGTTTGGAATTTGCTTTCGAGGGAATGCACCTGTTTGATACCCGTAGCTATAAAACAACTGAAAAGGATGTTACTAAACCAGTATACGGGGTAAATGCAAAAGGAGAAAGCATTTTTATTGAAACCCGCAAGTTCAATGCCAACCGTGACTATCTGTGGGCTATCCCCTTGGAAGAGGTAGACCTGGCTCAGGGGGCACTGAAACAGAATCCGGGTTGGGATTAACCCGGTCATTTATTTGGAGGGACAGACTCATAAAGCTGTCCTTCCAACTCTTTCTACACATCTCTTTTCATTGAAGGCAAAAGTAATTACCTTTCCTCTCGAAAAAAGATAAAGCACTTTCAAGGAGTATATGGTTTTCCCACCACCAATTTATCTCCGGAAAAATCGACTTCAAACAAGCGAGGAGTACGAATATAACGTCCGTTTACATCCTTATGACTATGTACAGACATCAACCATTTACCGTCCAAGGTCTGAAACAACATCCCATGACCGAAATTGGGAGGAGTTATCGGGTCTTTCTCCTGTATCCATGGTCCATCCAAGGTTCCGCTTTCAGAATAAGCCACTCCCTGAGTGTACACATTATAAATCCAACTAGTCCAAATCATACCGAGTCTACCTGTTCCTGTACGGAACAGATACGGACCGTCAGTGACTTTATTCGGTTTCTCCTTGCCATCCGCATCTTTTTCACGGCTCCACGGCGATTCGCTGGCACGGAACAGCAATTTCCCTTCGCCTATGGTTCCACTTAAGTCAGGCTTCAGTTCTATTTTCTCTATCGTACCATCCAAGGCTTGCAACCATTCATAACAATATACCATATAAGGCTTTCCGTCCTTATCCACCCAGAAAGTCCCATCCAAGGTTGGTTTATCAGCAGGCAGGTAAGTGGAATCCTTCATCGGAACGTAAGGTCCGTCCGGGTTATCGCTCACCAAAACATGACTGGCACGGCGCTCTATTACATTCCCTTGTACCGTATCAATCTTCACCTCCTGATTGGTGAAAGTGGCAAAATAATAATACTTGCCCTTATACGGATGTAACTCGGCAGCCCAAATCATTGGTTTCGGTCCCATCCACGAACCGGAATCAGTCTTTGCCACATGGAACGGTCCTTCCCAAAGTTTCAAATCCTTGCTTTTCCAAAGCATACCGCCGGTTCCGGTCATATAATACATAGCCGTCTTCCTGTCTGCCAAAATGCAAGGGTCACTTAGTACAATAGAATCCAAAGGCACTTCCTTCCGTCTTTCCTGCTGACATCCTTGGCAAGCAGACACCAACCACGAAAGAGAAAAGCCTAACAACAAAAACAATCCAATCTTTTTCATGCATATTCTATTTTAAGTTTCACAAATTCGACATTACAAATATACGAACCTAGAAAGGTAATGAAAACAGAAAGGCACATTTCCTCACGAAATATGCCTTCAATTCTAACTTAACCTAACCTAAAATTCTATTATCACATCACAGTATGTTAACCTTCTTCCTAAAAACCTATCTTTAATACCTATTATCTCTTTTTACCGATAGCAAAGATAAAAAATCTGATTGACAACCATAGGGGTAAAATCGAGCAAGATGGATGCAATAATCAGTCAAGAACAGACTATTGCACTATTTTCCATCCTTCAGACTATTTTCAACAGGGATTACTGAAAGAAATCCAGTGTCCAGTTGTCCATCCACTCCACGTATGGAATTCCTTCCTTGAATTGAACAGGTAACCAAATGTAACGGGCATCACTGGGATGCTCTGGACGCCAGATATCCGCCATAAATATAAAAGCATCTTTCTTCCCCTCCACTTTCAGAATATAAGTGCTCTGTCCGCCAAACGTAAGTTCCGACTTAGGTCCCACACAAGGGTTGGGGTGCTGAGACCACGGTCCGAAGATGGAAGAAGACGAGAACATACGAGCCTCATTGGGAGCCCAACCGGTACAACCGGAAGTGATCATCCAGTAGGTTCCGTCTTTTTTGAAGATAGCAGGTGCCTCATTGTGTCCTGCCGGAGCCACACGCACATAATTCCCTGTGTGTGAAAGATAGTCATCGCTCAATTCCGCTATTTGGAGTGTGAGGTTTTCTTCGGAAGAGTAAATATGGTAGGCTTTACCATCCTCATCTACATAAAGAGTCATATCGCGAGACATCTGTCCGCCATCCAAATCACGCTTTACTATCAAGCCTTTGTTCACAGCATCCGTCCATTCGGGAGTCCACCATTTTTCATAATTCTTGGCATTCAGAGTATCCAGCACTGCAACAGCCTGTCCGTCCATATCCACAGGCAGCTTACCAGCATTGACACGTCCCGAACGGATGAAACGGTAAGGACCGGCAGGAGTATCACTGACTGCCACCCCGGCACGGGCGGCTGCATAACCTTTTCCTTTCAATTCCAGATGGAACCACATCACAAACTTCCCTGTTTTCGCATTATATATCACTTTAGGACGTTCCAATATACATCCACGCGCTATGTCGCTGCTGTCGTTATCAACAACAGAAAGCGCTACGCCTTCGTTCTTCCAGTCAGTAAGATTCCGAGAAGAATAGCACATTACTCCCACCATGGCACTGCTGGTAGTATCGCATTTATTCTCACCGAACCAATAGTATGTTCCATCATGGTACATTACTCCGCCCCCATGGGCATTGATATGCTCTCCGTTGTTATCAGGCCATATCTCACCTGAACGAATGGGTTGCAACGGTTCATTGCTGCATCCGCAAAAGAAAATCAAAGCTGTGCACAACTCACACAAGCTGTTTCTCAGTTTACTCATCATGAATTATTTTATATAAAATGTTTCTTATTCAGATGGAAGCAAAGCATCGTAAGACATCCCCCAATGTTCTGCCAGGCGTTCCGCTTCCTGGCGGGTAAGATGAATGATTGCCCCATGTTTGGGAGAAGTAAAGTTAGTAGTCCTCATCACTCCTTGGTTAAACTGTCCCAAAGGAGTGAAATGTACGAAGTCGGAAGTTTCACTGAATCCGAAATTATGAACCTTCTGCCCGTACACATCATACATCAACACCCATCTATCCTCACCAATGCGTTTCCACAAGTTCGGAGCTTCGCACGCCGTGGGTTCAGGATCATACCAACGGGCATTATACTCGTAATCACTGTTTACCCTATCCGAAACAGCCTGCTTGATACCGGCGCCCCCATCGTGCGAAACGTAAAACATGTGATATTTATCTTCTATACGGGTAATATCCGCATCGATAGCAGAAATCTTCTCATCGGGATATTGAAAAAGAAGCTGAGGTAAAGTTTCCAACTTATCAAAGTCGTCATTGACATATACATAATAAAGTTTGTTCGCTTCATTCTTAAAGCGCATGGTGAAATACATCATCAACTTTCCTTTTTTATCATCATAGGTCACTTCAGGAGCCCAAGCGCAACCTACCTCACTGTAAGCAGCAGATAATTTGTCAAAGCGCAGATTAGTACGCTTCCAGTGAATCAGATCCCAAGATTTCATCAATACCAGCCCCCGGTTGTTACCCCATCCGTACTCTTTTCCATCGCGTTCCCATTCTGTATCACGATATCCGTCACGCTGCGCATAAATATGCAAATCGGTCATCGACAGATAGAATGCTCCATCCGGACCACGGAAGATATGCGGATCGCGGATACCTTTCTGTTCAGCTATCGTATCTCCGGCTATGACGGGCTTTCCTTCGTTCAAGGCGGTAAAAGTGTAGCCGTCGGGACTGATTGCCATGTGAAGTCCATGGTCCTCGTCTTTGTGGAAGACCATCAGATAGGCGCTCATATCTTTCTCTCGCGGAACTGCATTCCGATAACGGAAGCGGCTGAAACCCGAACTTCCTTTTCCAGCGGAAAACAGACCAACACGCAAAGCATAAAAACCACCATAATTATTGTGATGCAAGGAGGAAACATCCATATCACTGGCAAGGACAGTCCATTCTTCCCCGTCTTTACTCACCTCGACGGACAGACGGTTACCGCAATTGTGCAGTCTGGCAAAGAAATGTTTCCCAATACGATTGGGAAGTTCCGTCTTGTGCTCCGCATTCCGGTAAATATAGAATCTCTTTCCATCGGAAACGACTCCGGCATAAGCCTTTTCATTATAATACAGGATAAGCCCGGCCACATTTCCATTCCCTGTCCGGATTTCCACTTGTGTTTCGTAATTTTTGTCTTCAGCGGTAGTCAACAACACCCGTCCGTCGGCAGGAGTCCGACCTTTGGCCTTCATCCATAAGATATCCTCCTTGAAAGTCAGGGATTTGGGAGCATATTCTTTCCAAAAAGTCCACTGAAGTCCCAATTGAGGACCTTTGAAATCATCGGACAGTTCCAATCCATGTTTGATTTCCTGCTCCGGAGTGACAGGGGTAGCGGCAGATACGGTACGATACCAGCCGTCCTCCGTCCATTCTACCGGTTCAATCAGAGTGGAGCGTCCCAACGTGTGATAGCCATTGGCATACGCATGATAAACGATCCACCAGTTACCGTTCACATCATCTATCAACGTGCCGTGGCCTTTAGACCACCAACTATCCGTTACACTATATGTATGCACAATGGGATTGTAAGGTGAATTCTCCCAGGGGCCGGTCACACTTTTTGAACGGGCGGACACAACCATGTGGCTCGTTGCGGGTCCCGCAGTCCCTCCTTGGGCAGAAGTAAGATAATAATATCCGTTGTGTTCATTCAGTTTCGGGGACTCCAGACACATACATTCCGTATCCCAATGATCAGGATATTTCCATCCGTCATATACTTTCTTCTTCTCCCCAACGGTAGCAAGTCCGTCTTCTGTTAACCGGATCACCTCCCCTTTATCCACATAAAGATAGCGATTTCCCTCCCTATCCACGACATGACCAGGGTCAATTCCTCCTACCTTCAAGTCTACGGGAAGGCTCCACGGCCCACGAATATCTTTCGCCCACATCACCCAATTGGTTCCTGCGGCAGGATAATAAATATAATAAGTATCTTTGTATTTCAACAAATCAGGTGCCATGGCAGAGCCTTCATATTGAGGCATGACACGACATAACGGCTCCCAGTTCATTAAATCCTGCGAGTGCCAGATTAAGAATCCGGGAGCGTAATAGAAAGGAGAATGAGTCATGTAGTAATCCTTGCCGTCACGCATAATAGAAGGGTCAGGATAATCACCCGGAAGAATCACTTTAGGATAAGTCTGTGCATTTATCTGCAAAAATGACAAAAGCAATAAAAGAGATAATAAAAGTCGCATCATAGTATTTTATGGGGTTATTCATTACCTGTCATCGAGTTCCAACCCGATACAGCTGTTTTTTATTCTTCAAAAATACATATTCTGCTAATAAAAAAGGGGGTATAATTCGTGCAAAATAGGACAGAAATCAGCCAAAAGCCGCTTTTTATTCTTTCTAAAGAAATAAATCACGTCGGATTCACCAAACTAGAGGAAATAAAATAAGGGCACTCTCTTTAAGAGATATGCCCTTCATGCTCTTTCAATATTTTATATATCTATCTTCTTACTTATATCCGACAGAATTAATAACCCGGATTCTGTTTCAAATCTCCGTCTTTGTTCAATTGAATCTCGGTGAGAGGTATCGGAAGCAATGTATGGATATTGGCATCAAAACCTGTAATCACCTTATTGCTTGGTGCGGCAGGTTCCACATCCCCATTCAATTTGATACGTTCGGCCAACGTATTGGTCCGGACTAAAGTCATACGACGATTCTCCTCACTAATCAATTCACGGGCACGTTCATCCAAAATAAAGTCAATGTCAATCTGATCAGCCGTTACTTTACCAGCACCCGGAGCCACCGCACGATAGTCTTTAAAGGCACGGTCGCGCAACACATTGATGTCATCAGCCGCCCCCTGTGTATTCCCCTGACGGAAACGAGCCTCTGCACGGAGCAAGTAAGTTTCTCCCAAACGCATCACAGGCCAGTCCTTCACTACAGCATAACCAAAATCATCGGTTTCATCATAAGCCCCCCATTTAGTGGGATGAGGATAAAATACGTTCAATGAATCTCCCTCGTGAGGGATGACCTGGTCGCCCGTTTTTAATGTCACATTTCTTACACCTTTGTCTTTATCCACCAAGAACCCTTTAGCATCAATACCAACTTCTTTTGAAAAACCGGGCTTGTTATACCACATTACACGACGGATATTATAATTAGAATTACGGATATCACCTTTCTCATACAATCCGTATTTCACAAAATTGCTGATACGCAAACGACCATTACCACGACCGCCTATGGAATCCGCATTCACCATACCATCCAGTTTATGGAAAGCAGGAACCCAGTTACGACGTTGTTGCGGATTATCAATTGTACCGCCATTCACATCACGGTTATACTCCATTTCGAAAGTCCAAATAGCCTCCATATTCCCCTGTGAACGACGCTGATTCCCCCAACGGAACATATCATGATAATAATCACCCGGCTCGGCCGCATATTTACCATATCTTGCTGAAATCAGTTCATATTTACCACCTGTTATAATAGGCGTCACCGCATCTTCCGCCTTCTTGAAATAGGAAGCATCACGCATACCCATCCGAAGATAGGCTTCTCCTGCCAACTGTCTTGCCATGTCCTGATTTATACGGCTTTCATTTTTGGCAGCTCCCACTACCGGAAGATTAGACATGGCATAAACCAAGTCAGAATCAATGACTCCATCCACCTCGGCAACCGCATTACGGGTATAATCTGTACGCGGAATACTAGTAGATTCTGTCACCAAAGGTACATCCCCCCATAATGTCACCAACATATTGTATGCATAAGCACGAAAGAACATGGCTTCGGCTATTGCCGCCGCATCACCGCCTTCAGCTTGTGAAGCGATAATCTGATTCGCACTATTAATGAGCTCATATAATTTTTCCCAAAGGAAACTTACCCCTGCATTCTCTGCATTCAATTCCTGATATCTGTAAAAAGGAACCTCTACCCCCTGAGTGTCACCGGGAGCACCTACATCCGTACCTACCTGCCAGCATCCTACAAATCCCTGCTGACTGGACATTCCCCATATAGCAGCATATTGACGGTGCAGACCTACCAATTTCGCATTTACATCTGATACTTCCGGACCATAACTAGAGTACATTTTCTCATCCAGAAAACTATCGCTGCATGATGTAGTCCCAATAACAAATGCCGATGCAGCAAAAGTTGTTAATAATATATTTCTAAATTTCATAGTTCTTCGTTTTTTAGAATGTTAAATTAACTCCAAATACACAACTCTTAGTCATCGGGTAGTTACTGCTGTCATATACAGTTTCACCTCTTGTACTATCCCATGAACTATTACCACGAGCTACCTGACGAGCTTCAGGATCCCAACCTACCCAATCCGTGAAAGTAAACAGGTTACGTCCACTCACATAAAGCTGCAAACCACCGATACCCATCTTCTGAATCATGCGCTGTGGGAAAGTATAACTTAATGTGATGTCTTTGATACGTGTATAACTGGCATCACAAGGGAAACCATATCCATGTTTGTTTGAGTTCTTACGCAATGAACGCCATTCGTTACTCTTGTTTTCCGGAGTCCAATAACCTATTTCAGTAGTGGTATTACGACGTCCCATTTCATCACCTGCCATACCGATCAATGAATTGTTCTTTTTCAATCCTTGTGTAGTCTGGATAAAGATACTCAATGTAAAATCCTTATAAGTGAACGTATTCGTCAGACCACCAATCCATTTCGGTGTTGTCTGCCCTTTGATGGTACGGTCATTGTCATCAATCTTGCCATCAGGTACTCCGTCAGGGCCACTGATATCCGCCAACTTCACATCACCAGCTTCTGCAATCGGGTCCCAATTCAAATGGTCGCCACGGGCTATCTCATCTTCCTGCCAGATTCCAACCATTGTATAATCATAAATCACGCCTATCGGATGTCCAAGGAACCAACGGTTACCCAAGTCGTTCTGTCCGTCTCCATAAAGGTCTTTTATCTCATTCTTATTCCATGAAAATACCAAATTGGAACTCCAGGTAAAATCGCCTGAAACAATATTACGGGAATTCAGTGTCAATTCCACACCTTTATTAGCTGTTTCACCCATATTGGAGTACACGGTATTGTAACCAGTTACTTTAGGTAAATTACGTTTCAGAAGCAAATCGTTGGTCTTTGAGAAATAGACATCAATATTACCTGTCAAACGGTTATTCCAAAGTCCGAAGTCCAGACCGACATTGAAACTCTTTGTGGTTTCCCAAGTCAGATCCGCATTCCCCATCAAATCATTGGGCCATAAACCTGCATTCGAAGCTCCGCCTAAAGCCAACATGCCTGAATCCATCTTCACACGTGACTGATATACTCCGATGGCCTCATTACCCGCTTTACCATAAGACGCACGCAGCTTTAATGTGTTCAACCAATTACTGGAAGATTCCATAAATGATTCACGAGCAATATTCCAACCTAAAGCGACAGAAGGGAATACACCGTATTTGTTATTATCACCGAAAACAGAAGAACCGTCCCGACGCACTGTAAATGTAAACAAGTAACGGCTGTCATAAGAATAATTAATTCGTCCCATTTGTGAAACAGTAGTATAAAGGTCGGTATATGAAGCTACGCTAGGTGTTTCCGCACTACCCATGTTATGCCACTGCTGGTCGTCATTAATAAATTTGCTGGCCATAGCTTGCGAACGTTGATATTTCTTACGTGAAGCGGCATACAAAGCTGTCAAATCCAAATGATGCTTTCCAAAATCACGATTATAAGCAAGGATATTCTCTATGGTATAACTTTGTGTTTCTTCATTCTTTATTTCAGCATAACCGGTCTTATTATTCACCGACTTACCTTCATAATTATTATAACGTTTGGGCATATATGCATAACCACCATTGAATTTATAGGTCAATCCTTTAAGAGGAGAAATCAACTTTCCGAAATCAATCTCGGCATAACCGTTTATATTGATATTCCACTGACGACGCTCGGGATTAGTAGTAGTCCACATCAACGGATTGGTAAACAAAGTTTCACTGTACATCGGATTAATGCAATAGCTGCCGTCTTCTTCATACATTTTTGCATAAGGAGACATAGCCTCAGCCATCAGAAAGTTAACACGTCCACCGTCACGGTTATGAGATACTATATAGGAATTAGTTCCCACCTTCATATAATCAGTCACATTCATATCAATATTCGTACGAATAGAGTAACGTTTGTAGTTGAACCCTTTCAACACACCTTTCTGACTCATATAGTCGGCAGAAACGTAATACTTCACATTATCCGCCCCACCGCCGATACTTACGTTATGGTCTTGGATGATACCAGTTTGCGATACAGCATCAATCCAATCATTCTCTATACCATTGGCCTGATTTTCCGCTTCGTATGCATTCTTCACATAATCATTATACATGGTTTCTCCGGGGTTCTGTGACACATAATCTCTATAACGTTGAGTGATTTGCGCACCATCACAGAAATCTAGTTTATGAGAAAAATCCTCCACTCCGAAATATCCGTTATAACGAATAGTCGGCTTGCCGGAAGTACCACGCTTAGTAGTAATCAAAATAACACCATTTGCACCGTTTGTACCATAAATGGCAGTGGCCGAAGCATCCTTCAAAATTTCCATGGATTCAATATCATTCGGATTGATATCATTCAATGTACCTCCCGACTTGCTGATAGGCACACCGTCCACAACAATATATGGCCCGGAATTAGCATTGATGGAATTCTGGCCACGCACCAAAGCATCCGGTGCATCGCCCGGAATGGAAGATGTTTGTGTAATAGTAACACCTGCCGCCGCACCTTGAACAGCTTGTAATACATTCGTCACCGGAAGTTTTCCCAAACGCTCCTTCCCTACTGAAGTAACAGAACCGGTCACATCTGATTTCTTCTGCACACCATAACCGACTACCACCACTTCCTCCAACGTTTCTGTATCCTCTTGCAAAATAATGTTAAGTGATTTTCCCGGAATAACTTTCATCTCTTGATTCTTATATCCTATATAAGAAATAACCAATGTAGCTCCTGGAGCCACATTCAATGTAAAATTACCATCGAAATCAGTAATTGTACCATTGGTAGTACCTTTCTCTAAAATACTGGCACCAATAACCGGTTCCCCTACCGGATCTTTAATCGTACCTGATACGGATTGTTTCTGTTGCTGGACAGTTTGTACGGCAGTTACAATTTCTTCGGCCATCACACTGAACGGCTGAGTCGCAACGAAACCTGTGCAAAGCAATAAGGCTGTCAAAGCCTTTCGATTTTTTAAGAACGAGTTTGATTTCATCGTTTTTCTTTTATTAGATTATTACAAGGTGATTAATTATTCACTTTATCACTAGAAGATTTTTTTCCTAAAAGACATCCTCTTCGATAAAATTGGTTAACTTTATGTCTTCATAAGCATCAAACGGGTTTATTTTTCTTCTGCAAATATAAAAGGTGTTATCAAACACAAATGAATAAAAACCGTTCACGAAACATAGAAAAATCGTTCATAACGAGTTTTTAATAGCCTATTGCCGAATTCTTAACCCTCCGTCAGCATGTCATATCAAAGATTTATGCTAATTTTGCCATACACAAATTAATATCCTCATGAAAAACATATCGTTCATTATTACTTTATTTTTTATCGTCTCACTTTCAAGCTTTGAGAAAATATCAGCGCAGCCCTATACCATTAAACGCCTGGGAATGGAAGACGGACTATCCAGCAACTACACACAAAAAATTATCCAAGACCAAAAAGGATATATCTGGGTAGCGACCTCATCAGGACTCAACCGGTTCGACGGACAAAAATTCATTCTTTATGGACAAGACAATCATAAGACAGAGCAAAACTGGATCAACAGTCTGCTAGCCGACCCCACGAATGATAACGTATGGGTTGGAACTGATCAAGGGCTATTTTATTTTGACTATCCTACCGGAAGCATGATGCCCCATGCCACTCCGCTAAGTCACTTGGACAAAAACATCACGGGGCTGACCGCTGCTACCGACTCCGGTATATGGATTACCCATTATACTGCAGGAGTTATACATTGGTCTGCACAAGACACCACCTGCTATACCCCACAGACGGTACTGGGATTAAAAGGCCCTTTCCAGACAGCTGTCGATGACGGAAACGGTAACCTATACATCGGCCACAGTGACAAAGGGTTGAGTATCATTTCAATAAAAAACAACTTTTGCAAGAACTATCGGCATATCCCCGGAAATCAAAATAGTCTGCCCGACAACAGCGTAAACGTCATTTATAAGGATAAAAGCCATAATATCTGGTTAGGCACCAATAACGGACTAGTACTATTCAACCCTCAAAAAGAAAGTTTCACCACTTTCAGACAGATGGAGGATAATGAACACTCCCTGTTAGGTAACCAAGTAGCCGATATCAAACAAATGAATGACGGCACGTTATGGATTTCCACCTATCTGGGCGGGGTCAGCATCTTCAACCTACTCGAGAATACGTTCACCCCTCCAGCACAAGCCATCTTTACCCGTATCACAGCCAGCAATGACGGACACGGTTTGTCTAGTCCCAATGCACAAAGCATCATACAGGATTCTTTCGGCAACATATGGATAGGCAACTATCGGGGAGGAATTGACTTTATCAGTCATACCCAACCCCTGTTCAATACCATCACTTACAAAACAGAAAAGTATGGTCATAACTGCAACAAACAAGTCTGGGGGCTATGGGCAGACAACAACCGACAAATATGGTTGGGTGGAGAAGGCGAATTAGGTATTTACAAAGAAGGGAAAGAAATAGAAATCATCCCCCTAAACCAATGTCGTCTAAACAAACAAACACATATCAGCGTCATCCATCAGGACAAACATGGCGACTTGTGGCTGGGTACCCACAAACATGGTGTAGCCATCTATCATCCTGACACCAAACGCATAACCTGTATCGGAGATGATAAAGATGGAAGCCTGGACATCCTATGCTTCTACGAAGATACAGACGGAAAAATATGGATAGGTACCCAAAGTGGACTTTATTCCGCCTACAACCGGGAGCTGACACAAGAAGATAAAATTAACAGACTATTGACCAATAAAGGAATAAGAAGCATCCTAAGGGACAAGAACGGCAAACTATGGATAGGAGCCAAAGGATTGTTTCTGTTCGATGACAAAGGACAACTGTTCCAGGAACTGACAACAGAGCAAAGTTTCCCCATACGCTCCGTCAATTATTTGATGGAGGATTCGCGTAAACGAATCTGGGTAGGAACCAATGACGGAATCCTGGTTTTCCGAGATGCCAGCCATCTGGAAGATTATTCCCATTATGGGACGAAAGAAGGACTGCAAAACACCAATGTACGCGCCATACAGGAAGACCATGACGGAACCATCTGGCTCAGTACCAATGCCGGTATTTCACGATTGGACGAAAAGACAAAGACTTTCTACAATTACAACCACTATGACGGAGTACCCATGGGAGACTTTATGGACGGATCTACCTGCATTTCCACTGACGGAATCCTCTATTTCGGTTCACAAGGCGGAGCCTGTTACTTTACTCCCGGTGAAGTCAACTCTATCCGTAAACCGGCACCGGTCACCATCACACAATTTTCTATTTACGACAAACAGACAGAAAGCAAAGATACAGAGCATCCCCTTCCTCTCACCGATGCCAACATACAGCTCCCCTATAATCAAAATACATTCAAGATTTCATTCAATGTACTAGACTATGCCATCAGCTCACAAGTAGAGTTTTCTTACATTCTGGAAGGATTGGAAAACACTTGGTACAACACACAAGGCGAAAAGCAAATCATTTTCAGAAATATTCCACCCGGACATTATACCTTTAAAGTAAAAACACGTTTAAGGAATCAGGAATGGGAAAAGGACGAAGCTACACTGCATATCCGCATCACCCCTCCATTCTGGTTGAGCTGGTATGCTAAACTAATTTACGCCTTGCTGATAATACTGATCATTTACGGAGTGTCACGTTTTTATAAACGCAAACTGGACTTAGAGAGTTCACTGGAAGTGGAGCGCAAGCAAAGTCTGAACAAACAAGAACTGAATGAAGAACGCCTGCGCTTCTACACCAACATCACCCACGAACTGCGTACTCCGCTCACGCTGATTCTAGGTCCATTGGAAGACCTGTTGAGTGATGCCACCTTATCTCCCAAACACGCCAACAAAATCAGCATCATTCATGATAGCGCCACCCGTCTGCTGAATCTGATAAACCGCATACTGGAATTCCGCAAGACCGAGACCCAGAACCGTAAATTATCTGTGGTCAAGGGAGATCTGGGACAATTGGTACAGGAAGTGGGATTGCGTTACAAAGAGCTGAATCCCAATAACAAAGTAAATTATCATATTCATATCGAAACGGAAGATACGGAAATCTTCTATGACGCGGACATGATCACCATCATACTGGACAACCTGATGAGCAATGCTGCCAAATATACTTCCGAGGGAGATATCACCTTATCACTCCGTTCAGTAGAAGAGAACCAGATAAAATACACGGAAATCAGTGTCAGTGATACCGGTCATGGCATTGACGCCGAAGCGTTACCACACATTTTCGATCGCTATTATCAGGCAAAAAGCAAATATCAGGCATCGGGTTCGGGAATCGGGCTCGCTCTGGTCAAAGGTTTGAGTGAGTTACACGAAGGAATCCTGAAAGTAGAAAGCACAGTGGATGCGGGAACCACATTCACACTGCGCCTGCCCACCGAGAATACGTATCCCAACGCTATTCATACACAACATGATATGGAAAAGAAGCCGATGGATGCAGAGGAAACCACCATTACCGATACACCAACCGAGAATCATCCCATTGTACTGGTGGTAGAAGACAATACAGACATACGGGAATATATCCGGAGTTCTTTTACTGAACTCTATGAAGTAATCACTGCCAAGGATGGTAAAGAAGGCTGGGAACTGGCACAGGCACGAATTCCCAACATCATTGTCAGTGATATCATGATGCCGGTCATGGACGGTATCGAACTTTGCAAGCGAATAAAAGAGGATATGCGCACCAGCCATATCCCTGTAATCTTACTGACGGCTAAAGATTCTTTACAAGACAAGGAAGAAGGATATGCATCCGGAGCAGATTCCTATCTTACCAAACCGTTCAGTGCCAAGCTGTTGCACAGTCGCATCAACAATCTGTTGGAAACCCGTAAGAAAATAGCCTCTTTGCTGGCACTGGCCGATATACAGCCCAAACAGGAAAGTGCCGTGAGTTCGTTAAACAAACTGGATAATGAATTCTTGCAGAAAATCACGCAAATAATCGAAGAGAATCTGGAAATGGAAAAGATGGATATCGCTTTCATTGCCGACAAGATGTGCATGAGTCACTCTACCCTTTACCGCAAGATAAAAGGACTGACAGATATGTCCGCCAACGAATTTATCCGTAAGGTAAAAATGCGCAAGGGAGTGGAACTGCTGATGTCCGGACAATATACTATTTCAGAAATAGCCTATATGATAGGATTCAGCAGTGTGGCCTATTTCCGCCAATGTTTCAAGGACGAATACGGAATGTCGCCTTCGGATTATGTGAAACAGAAACAGTAGACTCCCTGGCGGATTCTGATCATTGCTTGGTATCATCCTGAGCAGTTCTTCTTTAGAGTTTTATATTTCTGCTACCACCCTTCCTGCTGAAATGCCGATGAAAAGTGGTAGCAGTGGAGCAACAATATAAAGCTCGTTTGTTGTAGAACTCTTGGATCAAGTTATAACTGTCACAATCGAATTCAAGTCCAGCCTGAACATTCTGTTTCTATTTTTCTTCCAAAGAAAGCAGTATCCCGATCACTTCCGCATAATTCTTTCTACCGGAAGGAATGTTGTTACCCTTTAAAAACAGGTTATAAATTTTATTCTGCACTTCACCCAACAGGGTACTATAACGCTCATGCCAATACATACGTTTATATTCATAATCCTTCACCACTTCGGGACGGATCGTCTTAATCCATTCACGGAATTCCTCTTCCGTCAACACAGAAGATGCATTGACCAGCACATAGGGCAACAGACCGAAATAGGCACTATAACGCACCGCCGGCCGCTTTGAAGAGCGACAAACCCTGTAAGCCCAATAATTCGCTTCCGCCTCATTACTTACCCCCAACAGGTGAGACAGTTCATGGGCATACGTAAATGGCAATTGTACAGGAAGCAATTCTTCATTCAATTGCGACTCCGCAAAAAAAGGTCCCATATATCCCAATACCCCCACACCCGAATAAAACGGATTGAACCACACCTGCTTGGGATGCTGATAATCCCGGGGAAGAGCCAAACCATACATAGACGGAACCTGCCGGTAAATCTCCTTTATCTCCTGCCGCATCCTTTCAGGGTCCGTTTTCACCTCAGCCGTATAGGACTGATTCAGACTATCTGTATAGGAAGCAAGGAAACGATGGAAAGCCTGTTCATCGTAACCGGCAGGCTCCACCTCCATCCGCCGGTAAATATCGTAACGGAAATAATTCAAGCCCCATCCCAGATAAAACCAGATATAGACCCATGCCAGCAACTCCACTTCCCTGCCCACAATAAATCTCCAGCTTTTCTTCTTCCGGCGTTTAAGAAAAGGATAAATAATCATCCATAAAATGATTACGACCACCAGCGCCTCCTCCAAGGAAAAAGGGAAAACAGAAGCTATAGCGGACAACGCCGCCGACAGCCACGGATAGATATGACGGGCATACCCTTCGGCCATGACGGGAAAAAAACGGCAAAGTACAATGCACAGAAGAAGCAATGCAAGTACTATATATCTCAGAATAGGGAGAAGTTTTGTTTTCATGGATGCAAAGCTACTATCTTTTTGCCATTTTCAGATACAGATGACACAAAGCTTTTATTTTTTAAACACGAACAACGCAGATGATACGGATAAGTATAAAAACAACTTCGTATCATCTGCGGCGTTCGGATTTAAAAGCAATCAGAATAAATCCCAAGTGCGTATATCATCACTCCAGTGATGGTCTTTCGGGAAAGGCTGTCCGCCCCATGCCTTGGCTTGTGTGCAAGGTTGTGCGGCATCTGTCCAGAACGGATGTGCGGCAGGAAGCCCCAGCGGAAGGAACGCCAATGATGTCATATAAAGACTGCCGTTATTGGTGTACCAATCCGCCACATTGGGCTGACGGCCTGCAAAACCGATGGTCAGGAAGCCCGCCTCATTGAAGTTCTCGGTGTTGTCATACATCCGGTGCATCACAGAAGTCAGTGCGGCACGCGCCTGTCCGTTGCTCACCCCTTCGGGCAACTGCTGATACCAAGCCATCAGCGCCAAGGGTTGCATAGTGGCCAAACGGTAAGGAATGGAACGGCCGAATACCGGGAAAGTACCCTCAGGAGAAATCAAGCGTTCCAGTACAAGGCTGAATTTCCTGGCACGTTTCAAGGCGCGGTCATAATATTTTTTATAATGAATACGAGTGTATTTCCCTGCATCCTTCATGCCCTGCAACGTTTCCAGATACATGGGATGGAAGACATAACTGCTATAATAGTCGAAAGCGAAAGAAGGGCCGTCCGCATACCAGCCATCTCCCGTGTACCATTCCTCCACCTTGCGGATAGCCGAATTGATACGATATTCGTCACATTCCGCTCCTGCCTTTGCCAGGAAACTCTCGATGGTAGAAGAAAACAGCAGCCAGTTGGTGTAAGGCGGGTCCACACGGCGCAACTGGGTAAATTCTTCAAAATAACGTTTCTTGGTTGTATCATCCAAAGGCATCCAAAGCTGGTCGTAAGCACGCAGAAAACTTTCGGCCACGTATGCCGCATCCACCAAGGCCTGTCCGTGTCCTCTCCACAACAGATAGTCGGGATTGGCAGGGTCCACCGCATTGGCATAGCTTTTCAATGCCCATTCACGGAGTTGCTTACGCATCTGTCCTTCTTCCGTATCATCATCGGGAAGTGTCAACCAGGGAGCGACACCTGCCATAAGGCGTCCGAAGGTTTCCATATAAGTCACCCCTTTGTTACGTCCATCCCAATTAGGGCTCACCTCTACCAGCATATTCTTTTTCAGATTACCTTCCGCCATATTGCTCAGTACGGGAGCTGCCATCTTATAAAGCAGATTGCACCAGTAGGCGCGATCCTGATTTTCAGGAGCTTCCAGATAACGGACATATTCACAAGCAGCCAACAGAAAAGCACCTACCCCGAAATTAGCTTCAGAATCAGCATCGACTACTTGTCCCGGAATGGCCTTCTCACCAATCGGCTGTACGTAACCAATCTTACCATTCTTCTGCAAAGCAGTCTTTGCCAAATAGTTCCATGCTTTATCTATCACCGGTTTATACACTGCCTCATCCAGATAGCCATTATTGATTCCCCAAAGGAAACCGTAAGTAAAGAAAGCCGTTCCGCTGGTTTCCGGTCCGGGAGCATGAGTGGGATCCATCATGCTACGGGTCCAATAGCCTTCCGGTTGCTGGATGGCTGCGACTGCTTCGGCCAGTTTCACATACTTGTTTACGAAAAAAGAACGATGCTCGTAATCAGCGGGAAGATCTTTCAGCACCTTCGCCAGTCCGGCAAGCACCCATCCGTCACCACGTGCCCAAAAGTCCTTCTTTCCGCTGGAAGTCTTGTGTTTAGGATAAACATATTTGGCATCCCGATAATACAGGCCGGTTTCCCGGTCGAGCATGATACTGTCCGAATATACAATATATTCATACAATTTATCCAAATAGAGATGATTACCCGTCACCTTATACAGTTTGGTCATGACAGGCATTACCATATACAGACCGTCGCTCCACCACCAGTAATCATGATTGGGTGTACTCATCTCATACTCCATCACTTCGCGGGCACGGGCTATCTTATAGTTGTCCGGAAGAATAGTATAAAGGTCGATATATGTCTGAAAACAAACCTGATAATCTCCGAACAATACATATTCATCACTCTCACCGTAAGAGTATTTCCATTTAGACTTATCCTTTTCCTTGGCTCCCTTCCATTCATTGTGTATAGCCCAGGCTTCAGAATATGCACGGTAGTTTTCATTACCGGTCAGAAAGTATGCCTCCATGTTTCCGGTGTGGTAAGCGGCATTGTCCCAAAACGAACGGACTTCGGGCTTGTTATGCGTTTGCCAATAAGTGTTTACCTTGTCTATAATCCCCCGTACTTCCTTGGCTTCGGAAGAAGGTTTGGCGGCAACCTGCATGGAAAGCAGCAAGGTACCTGCACAAACAAGGGTTTGTTTCAATAATTTGTTCATCATATTAATAATTTATCAATTTGCCAATTTACTAATGTGTTAATGTGCTTGCGCTATATGCCGCATGGTCATTGGCAAATCAGCACATTATTTACAATTCCAGCACATAAACCATTTGCGGTTCTGTTTCCACCTGCTTCTCGCCATCTCCCTGTCGGGTATCCTGTACATAAATATGAAGTTGCTTCTTCATTTTCCATAACTCCGTGTCATGACTGGGTTCCCACGCATTTACGGCAAAATCCGTCAGGTCTTTCACGTGCCATTCACCAAACTGTATGTCTTTGGTATAGTACATGGAAACTTTGCTTCCACGCTCCTGGTCACGGAACAGATAGTACACTTCTCCATTGTCCACCACCATCCGGGGACGGGACATGGGAATCATCTTGGTTCCTCCCCCTTTGAGCGAGAAAGGGGTCTTGCGTTCGGAAACCTGTCGGTTGTGCCAGTTCACGCCATCATGCCAAACGATGCGGTATTGGGGAACATCACTATCGGGATTGCGCCAGTAGGTAGCGATGTACGGATGACCTCCGGCATCCGTACTCATACTGGTCTGGTTTATCAGTTCGGCATTCTGAGGAATACGGCAGGCATATTCGGCATTGCCCAGGCGGATAGGAAGCTCATACTTCTGTCCGTTGGTCTTATACCAGGTTCTACCTCCGTCAAAAGAACGGGCGTAGCATAAGTCATGGTTGGTTTCCACATGCCAGGTTTCACGCCACACCCAGGAAAGATGGATGGTTCCTGATTGGTCCACATACAACTGCCAATAGGCATTCCGCTTGTTTTCTCCATCTACAAGGACATCCTGCACACGCTCCCACTTACGGGATTTCACATCATATCGGTTCATTACCATATTTCCTCTTCCGGAAGCGCCCGAGCGATATACAAAAAGCAAACCGCCATCAGCCAACAAATGAAATTCAGGATAGGTCACATCCTCTTCTTCGTTGCCTATCATCGGCTCTTTATCTCCCAAAACAAGTGTATCGGGGGCAATGCTGCGGCAATAGTTCAGTTTATGTCCGTGGTGGTCAAAAGAAAGATGAAGATAGCCGTCGCCGTCCACCATCATACTGATAATGTTATGTGCATCTTTTACATGTCCTTTGTATTGGGTACGGTGCAAAATCCATTCCCCAGTGCCCAGACGGCGTTTGCCTAACATCAGCCATCCTTCAGCGTCATAATAAGAAATGTATTGTGTGTTTCCATGCGTCACAATGGAGTTATTACGGAATACAGTAGTATTTACCGAAGTACTGCTAAAGCCTTTCCCCACTTCAACCAGACGTTGGGCACAAACAGAAAAAGCCACACAGCATAATGCGATTAGTAGAAATAAGTTCCTCATAGCAATTCTATTGATAACATTGCAAAAGTAACTGATTTCTGTAATAACACGGGATAATAATTCGGCAGGAAGGAGTCAGAAAACGGTCAAAACCGATTATTATATCTATTTTAAAGAAAAATTCAGAGAAATAATAAAGAAGAAAGATTCTATGATTACATTTACCATAGAGGCAGACTATGTGAAGGATCATTCCCCAAAGAATCTTTGCCATTCATGTTTCCATGCAGCATATATAGAAATCCCACCTGGGTGAAATGGGCATTTCACCCAGGTGAGAGCGTAGTTCCACCTTTGTGAAATGGCAGTTCCACCCAGGTGGGACAATATACCTATACAGGTGCAAACAGCACATTTAATAGTTACTTTGGACTTTTGACACATTCATCCTCCTACTGTGAATGAAACTGCCAACCGGTTAACTATAATATTTCCTGAAGCTGGCCCAACTTCATACTGTTGGAACCTTTAATCAGAATATAATATCCTTTCGGCTTATATCTTTCCAACGACTCTTTCAATGCAACCACATCTTTAAAATGTTCAAAGGACGGAATCACTTTGCCAAACTCCTCTCCTGCCAAAAGTACCCGGTCAAATTTACATTCATCCAGATAATCCGCAATCTTCTGATGTTCCTCATGACTGGTTTCTCCCAGTTCTTTCATATCACCCAGAATAACCATTTTATGAGCGACATTCATCAACCGGAAATTCTCCAAAGCCGCCATCATACTGGTAGGATTCGCATTGTATGCATCAACTATCAGTTTATTATCCGTGGTTTCTGTCAATTGCGAACGGTTATTATGAGGAACATACGCCTCCAGTGCCTCACAAATCTGCCGGGACGGTACACTGAAGAACCGGCCCACCGTAATGGCGGCCAATGCATTCTTCATGTTATAACTGCCGATAAGGTGGGTATTCACCTCGAACTTCTGTCCCTCGTGTTCCCACTCAAACGAAAGAAACGGAGCACAAGCGCCCAGCTTGCCGCTGATATAAAGTCCCTCTCCTCCTTCCATACCATAACAAATACGGGTAAGGCCCTGAGAGATAGCTGTGAGATACTCATTGTCCTTGTCTATGAAAATAATATGCTTGCCATTGTAACGCAGATGCTCATACAACTCACCTTTAGTCTTGATGACCCCTTCAAAAGACCCGAAGCCTTCCAAATGCGCCTTACCCACATTAGTGATCATACCGTAATCCGGTTCTACAATACGGGTCAGTGCCTTGATTTCACCCGGATGGTTCGCTCCCATCTCGATGACAGCCAGTTCATGCTCGGGAGTCAGCCTCAGCAAAGTCAGAGGAACACCGATATGGTTATTCAAGTTACCCTGTGTATAAAGCACTTCATATCTTTTTTGCAGCACTGAGGCTATCAATTCCTTGGTAGTAGTCTTCCCATTGGTTCCCGTGATGCCGATGATTCGGGTACCCATTTTATGCCGGTGATAATTAGCCAGTTCCTGCAATGCTTTCAAGCAATCGTCTACTAACAAGATACGCGGATGCCCATCGGCGGCATATTCTTTTTCATCTACTACGGCATACTGGCAACCTTTTTCCAGCGCCTGAAGCGCGTATGCATTTCCATTGAATGTTTCCCCCTTCAGAGCTATGAACATAGAGCCCTCAGGGCAGTTACGGCTGTCGGTAGTTACCTTGCCGCATTCCGTAAAACACTTATATAAAGCTGAAATATCCATCTTTCGCTTTGCTTTTAAATTAAGTTGCAACAAAGATAACTGAAAAATAGTTCATGAAATAACAAAAACTCAAGAATTGTGCGTACTTTTGTACGACCTAAATGACAAGCCGTAAACAATGGAAACCAAAACCGTCAAATATATTAATGTTAATGGGAAACTGATGGATCTCTCCCATCCGCAAGTAATGGGAATCCTGAATGTGACACCCGATTCTTTCTATGCCGGCAGCCGGCAGCAAACGGAAAAAGATATTATCAACCGTACCTCCCAAATAATAGAAGAAGGAGCTTCCATCATTGATATAGGTGCCTATTCCTCACGTCCCAATGCCGAGCACATCAGCCCCGAGGAAGAGATGCGCCGTCTGCGTACCGGACTGGAAATCATCAATCGCTATCATCCCGGTTGTGTGGTGTCCGTGGACACTTTCCGTGCGGATGTAGCCCGGATGTGTGTAGAGGAGTACGGAGTGGCAATCATCAATGACATTGCCGCCGGAGAAATGGACCCGCAGATGTTCGACATGATTGCCAGGCTGGGAGTACCTTATATTATTATGCATATGCAAGGCACGCCGCAAAATATGCAAATGAATCCGCATTATGACAATCTGTTGAAAGAAGTCTTTCTCTATTTCTCGGAAAAAGTACAGAAATTACGCGACTTAGGAGTAAAAGATATTATTCTAGACCCTGGTTTCGGTTTCGGAAAAACAGTGGAACATAATTACCAGTTGATGAATCATTTGGAAGAATTCAGCCTGTTCGAACTACCGTTACTGGTCGGCATATCACGTAAATCAATGATTTACAAGCTACTAGGCGGAACCCCTGATGATGCCTTGAACGGAACAACAGTGCTGGATACCATTTCCCTACTAAAAGGAGCGGATATTCTCAGAGTGCACGATGTAAAAGCTGCTGTAGAAACCGTGAAGATAGTACAGAAGATGAAAGACTCCGCTGCCTTTTAATTCTTAATTTTCAATTTTTAATTCTAGAAAGATGTTTATTGATTTTAGTATAAAAGACCTCATCGATATCCTGCTGGTAGCCTATCTGCTTTATCAGACTTACCGTCTGATGAAAGATTCGGGTTCTATCAATATCTTCATCGGTATCCTGGTATTTATAGGTATCTGGCTGATTGTATCTCAGGTTTTGGAAATGAAACTGCTAGGGTCTATCTTCGATAAATTGGTCAGTGTAGGTGTCCTAGCCCTGATTATTCTTTTTCAGGATGATATACGCCGGTTCCTTGTCACACTGGGCTCGCATAAACAGTTGGGACGTTTTTTCCGCTTCCTGACGGGAAACAAGCAGGAAAAGACGGAAAAAGCGGATATTATGCCGATTGTACTTGCCTGTATGAGCATGAGCAAAGGGAAGGTGGGGGCACTGATTGTCATCGAAAAAAGTGTACCTCTGAATGACATCATCCGTACAGGAGAAATTATCAACGCCAATGTGAACCAACGACTGATAGAAAATATTTTCTTCAAAAACAGTCCATTACATGACGGAGCCATGATTATCCGCCATAAACGGATAGAAGCAGCCGGTTGTATTCTCCCGGTATCTCACGACTTGAATATCCCTAAAGAATTGGGATTAAGGCATCGGGCTGCCATGGGCGTATCGCAGGAAACAGATGCATTGGCCATTATCGTTTCAGAAGAAACAGGTGGCATATCCGTGGCTTATAAAGGACAATTCCATCTCAGACTGACTGCCGAAGAGCTGGAACGTATTCTGACAAAAGAAGACTAATAACCTATCCGGATTTTTACTCCACTGATTATCAATCTTAAACATAGAAATTCAACCTAGGCAACCAGTAATAAAGATCAATTCAGCATCAAACTCATATAAGGATGCTCCGCTTCCAGTAACAACCGGGTAAAACCATCCAACGTATAAGTGTGATATTTTTTTTCCGGTACTCTCTCACGAAAACAGAAACCATCCCGTACCGTATAATAGCCGTTATTCTCCTGAATCGCTTCATCTCCCTCAATATGTATATAAAGTTCGGATGCCGGATACTTATGGGCGAAAACCTTCAACAACTCCTCTGCACGGATAACTCTTGCCATCCCCAAAAACAAAGTATCGGCAGACGACGGAATGAAATAATCCATACGCTGTACCTTATATATATGGGCCGCTTCATACAATAAAGTATCCTGCACCGCATCCGTATCTGCCAGCAATTCCTTTATATATAATGTATCATCCCCCATTACCGTAAATGCCATCCCCACTATTTTATCCGCTTCCCAGGCAACCAGCAATTTGCCATTACCCAGTCTTAAATCGGCCATAATAACTAGAAAATCTTCTTTAGGATGCTGAATGCAACTCCTGCGTCCATGCATACGGGAATCAAAATAATGATAATGTTCCACAGCGGGAAATTCGCATACCTCTATCCGGCAACCGGGCGCAGGGCGTAATCTGTCTACCCTTACCTGCTCAACCGCATACCCAAAAACTGGAGCATATCCCGACCTGGCATAATAACCGAACAACCATTCCTCTGCAGGAATCAACGAAGCCAGCAAAACTCCATCTTCATACATACACCGATGTGTTTCCTTCAGCAGGCGTTTCATGGCTCCATGCTTCCTGTAATCCGGATGCGTACAAGCACCCGATATATACGAAGTAGAAATCACCTCATCACAAAAAGTCATAGGATAAGGTATCATCTGCAATGCGGAAATAATCTTTCCGTCTTCACGAATCACCCTGTTCACTTCATCCTTATATCTCATCTTGAAATATAAGTCGGTAAACTCATCGCTATCATTGAAGCAGAGTTTCCATAATGTTTTCACTTCATCCTTTGTAGTCATTGAGCTCTGCTATACATTTCTCGAGTAAAATAACGGGCTGATAAGAAAGTTTTGCTTTGCGCAAACCTTCCAGACCAAGGTCTTCCTCGCGGTTTACATATATATATTGTTCGTCGATATGATTTGCATATTCATAGTTAATCATGGCATACGACCCTTCTATTCCCGTATCCGCCTTTTCAACACAAGTATCCCATGTTTCATGATTGATGGGAGCACCGTATGTAAAAGCGGCAATCTTCCCGTTGACATGAAGCACGCCGCCCGTCAAACCCAACGCCTCCATATGGTTCAAGGCATATGTCATGGACTTACGTTCTGCCCCCAATGCCAATTGTTCCTCGCAGTTATTGGCACGACACCATTCCTCTTCCAGCTTCAAACATTCGGGAACTAGATCTGGAGTCAACGGTTTGTATTCATAATCAGGATACTGCTTCTTGAACTTGTTGATATGATTACGTTTGGCTTGAAACTTCTTTCCTTTCAAGGTTGCCAGGTCAGTACGCAAGTAGATATAATCAAAGTAATCCCAGTCTTCTGTAAAAGTGAAACGTCCGGGCATCGCCGCCTCTATGTCCGCTTTCATCCCCACGCATACCCCCAGCATACGCAATTTTGCCCCCATCTCTTCAGCATCCTTTATCAATGCTTCAAGAACTGGTTTCACATCTCCAGTTCCGACGGGCATCATGTAGGCCAATTCTTCTCCCGCATAGAAACGCAGCAACAGGTAATTATCCATCACGGCATATTTAGTCTGGTACAGGAAAATCCAACTACACAGATTGGCAAACGACAAGTCGCAATTACGACGCAAACTGCCTAAGGTAAAGGACTGTATCAAGTCTTTATCCGCTAAAGTTATATCTTTAAATTCTATCATAAAATATGGGTTGCTTGTTTTCTCACCACAAATCACAGAATCTTCATTTCATTCAAAGTGACAATAGTTATCAGACTGCTGTAAGAATGCTCTGTTACTACTAAATGCGGATAGACTTTTTATAAGCAATGCTCACCCCAATGACCATACCTATTGAAAATCAAATCAATCCTCTATAATCTGTGATGATTTTCTATATATAACAAAGATAACAGCTTTTTTGTTAAATCACACCTAATAATCTAAGAATTGTCGGTGTGAAAATCGCTGTCATAATTCCGTTCAAAGTCAATCCCAGACTAGCGTATGCTCCATATTTCCCACTGATTTCCATTGCTGTAGAAGTACCTACCGCATGAGTAGCCGTACCCATAGAAAGACCTTGCGCAATAGGACTCCCCACATGACCTACCCGAAGTACCTTGAAACCGAACACTGCCCCGAACAGACCGACTACCACCACAACAGCGGCCGTCAAAGACGGAATTCCTCCCGTGGCTTTCGAAACCTCCATAGCGATAGGAGTAGTCACAGATTTAGGAGCCAATGAACAAATAATCTCCGGAGTGGCTCCCAGCAATTTGGCAATGACCACCACGGCCACCAATCCCACCAAACAACCTGCCAACTGTGAAATGACAATAGGAAGCAACTGTTTCTTTATCATCTCCAACTGCAAATAAAGTGGCACGCCCAACGCTACCACCGCTGGTTTCAACCAAAATTCAATCAGGTGACCTCCTTCATTATATGTTTCATAACTGATGCCGGTAAATTTCAAAAACAGAATCAACACGGCAATGGTAAGCAGGATCGGGTTTAACACCACCCATCCAGTCTTTTTCTGCAAGACACGTGACAAAAAAAACACCCCGAAGGTGAATGCCAGCAAAAAGAACTTATTTTCTAAATATTCCATTTGATTTTCTAACTAATTGGTGAACCCATCCTGTTACGACCAGTACCAAAACCGTACTGACCACTGTCGCAATTACTATCGGCCAAAACTGTGCTTCAATGACATCAAAATAAAGCATCAGTGCCACACCGGGCGGAACGAAGAAAAAGCCCAGATTAGCAACCAAGAAATCGGACAGCCCCTGCACCCATTGCAGTTTTATCCAACCCAATTTGAGAAAAAGGGTGAGTAACAGCATTCCTATAATACTGGACGGCAGCTTGATACCCGTCAAAAAAACAATCAATTCACCCAAAGCCAAACAGCCAAATAAAATGGCGCACTGACGAATCATACCTTATAAATTTATTAAATACTTATTGAAAACTGCGCAAAGTTAAGGAAACATCCCGTTTGGTGTTCAATAACATACACTTTTAGCATACTTTAAACCAAAAATAATATTGATTTTGCAATGTAGATATTGCAAAATTAGCTAATTTTGCATCGTGAAAAACAACACTCGTCTTTAGAACGTACATAATTAATATATTATCATGGATTTAATTTCTCAAATCGTTGAGCGCGCGAAAGCAAACAAACAGCGCATTGTTCTTCCGGAAGGAACTGAAGAACGTACTTTAAAAGCTGCCAACCAAATATTGACAGACGGTGTTGCCGACCTTATTTTATTGGGAAACCCCGATGAAATCATGAGCCTGGCTAAACAATGGGGGTTAGGGAACATCGGTAAAGCCACTATTATCGATCCCACAGACCACCCGAAAAAAGAAGAGTATGCACAATTGCTGTGCGAACTCCGCAAGAAAAAAGGTATGACCATCGAAGAGGCCCGCAAACTGGTTGTCGATCCGCTGTATCTAGGATGTCTCATTATCAAGGCTGGTGATGCCGACGGACAGTTGGCCGGCGCACGCAACACAACAGGTAACGTACTTCGTCCCGCTTTACAGATTATCAAGACTACTCCGGGTATCACTTGCGTATCCGGTGCCATGCTGTTGCTGACTCATGCTCCCGAATACGGAAATAACGGTGTAATCGTAATGGGTGACGTTGCTGTAACCCCGGTACCGGATGCCAACCAACTGGCTCAAATTGCAGTTTGTACCGCTCAGACCGCCAAAGCTGTTGCCGGAATTGATCCTCGCGTAGCTATGTTAAGTTTTTCAACCAAGGGTTCTGCCAAACATGAAGTGGTAGATAAAGTGGTGGAAGCTTTGGCAATCGCTAAGGAAATGGCTCCCGATTTGAAGATTGACGGTGAACTGCAAGCTGATGCAGCTTTGGTTCCGCACATCGGTGCAAGCAAAGCCCCGGGATCAGAAATTGCAGGTAAGGCAAACGTATTGGTTGTTCCTTGTCTGGAAGTAGGTAATATTTCTTATAAATTAGTAGAACGTCTGGGACACGCTACCGCTATCGGCCCGATCCTGCAAGGTATCGCTCGTCCGGTGAATGACCTGTCACGCGGTTGCTCTATCGACGATGTTTATAAGATGATTGCCATTACTGCCAATCAAGCAATTGCCGCTAAAGAAAACAAATAATCATTCTCCAAAAAACAACAACATCATGAAAATATTAGTGCTCAATTGCGGTAGTTCTTCTATTAAATATAAATTATTTGATATGACTACCAAAGAAGTCCTGGCACAGGGCGGTATAGAAAAAATCGGCTTGGTAGGCTCTTTCCTGAAACTGACTTTGCCCAACGGTGAAAAGAAAATATTAGAAAAAGACATCCCAGAACATACCGCAGGTATCGAGTTCATTCTGAATACATTGGTGAGCCCGGAATATGGCGCAATCAAGTCATTGGATGAAATCAACGCAGTAGGTCACCGTATGGTACATGGCGGAGAACGTTTCAGCGAATCCGTATTGCTGAATAAAGAAGTACTGGATGCTTTTATCGCTTGCAACGATTTAGCCCCGCTTCATAACCCGGCTAACCTGAAAGGTGTGAATGCTGTTTCTGCCATTCTGCCCAACGTTCCCCAAGTAGGTGTATTTGATACGGCATTCCATCAAACAATGCCCGACTATGCATATATGTATGCCATTCCATACGAACTGTATGAAAAATACGGTGTGCGCCGTTATGGCTTCCATGGAACTTCTCATCGCTATGTTTCACAACGTGTATGCGAATTCCTTGGCGTTGATCCGAAAGGAAAGAAAATTATCACTTGCCACATCGGTAACGGTGGTTCCATTTCAGCTATCAAAGATGGTAAATGTATAGACACCAGTATGGGGCTGACCCCATTGGAAGGTCTTGTAATGGGAACTCGTAGTGGTGACATCGATGCAGGCGCCGTTACTTTCATCATGGAAAAAGAAGGATTAAATGCAACCGGCGTATCCAACTTACTAAACAAGAAGAGTGGTGTATTAGGCGTTTCAGGTGTATCCAGCGATATGCGCGAACTGGAAGCCGCTGTTGCCGCCGGAAATCCGAAAGCTATTTTGGCTGAAAAGATGTATTTCTACCGCATCAAGAAATATATTGGTGCATATGCTGCCGCTCTAGGTGGTGTAGACATCATCCTGTTCACTGGCGGTGTAGGTGAAAATCAAGCCAATTGCCGTTCTGAAGTTTGTGAAGGTTTGGAATTCATGGGTGTGAAGATTGACCTTGAAAAGAACAAGGTTCGTGGAGAAGAAGCTATTATTTCTGCCGATGACTCCAAAGTGACAGTAGCTGTTATCCCAACTGATGAAGAGCTGATGATTGCCAGCGATACTCTGGCTATTCTGAATAAGTAATTTTATTGTTTGGTTAAATATATAAATTATAGAAGGCTGCTACGCGTGATGCATAGTAGCCTTTTTTAGGAATATTGACTTTCTCCCTCAACATACTGCTCAAGGAACATATTTTCACCATCAAATACAGCATACGAAAAATCTTGTATCCAGTCACCAAGAATCAACATACGTGAAGTACGGCTCAGCATCAAGTCTAGCATAATGTGGCGATGACCATAAATAAAATAATTGATATCCGGATGGTCTTTAAGGTAATTTTTAGTAAACAAGACCAACGGTTCCTTATCCTCTCCCATATACTCGGGTTCCTTACCGCCTTCACGCTTCAGACGGCTATGCTTGGCCCATTCCAAGCCAAGTTCTATGCTCCAACGGGGATGTATGGTAGAAAACAGCGTTTGTAAAGTGGTACTATGAAACATGGAACGCAACAATTTGAACTTGGCATCTTTATCTCCCAATCCGTCCCCATGCGCCAAGAAAAACTCCTTCCCATAAATCTCACAGGTCAACGGCTGACGATGAATAGTTACCCCGCACTCTTTTTCCAAATAATCACCACACCAGATGTCATGATTACCGATAAAGAAATGCACCTCCACTCCCAAATCGGTCAACTCGGAAATCTTCCCCAAGAAACGAGTATAGCCTTTCGGCACTACCAGTTTGAACTCGTACCAAAAGTCGAATATATCTCCCAACAGGTACACTGCTGCAGCATTATGTTTTATACTATCCAGAAAATTCACCAAACGGCGCTCCTGTGTCCGCCCGTGTGCTATGGCACGAGAACCTAAATGTGCATCGGAAAGGAAATATACATTCTTCATAATCTTACTAAATTAAATACCTCATAAATTAAAAATCCGAGAATAGAGAATTAAAAAACAACACCTTGTCCAATAACTTAGACATATTGGCAATTCTTATTTTCCAATTTTAATTCTCAACTTTCAATTTATCAGAGGAAACCCAATTCCAATTTAGCTTCTTCACTCATCATATCTTTATCCCATTCGGGTTCAAAAACCAAGTTCACGACCGATGAAGTAACTCCTTCCACAGAGTCGACTTTCTGACGGACATCCTCCATAATAAAATCAGCAGCAGGACAATTGGGGGCAGTCAATGTCATATCTAACACTACTTCTCCATCATCTTGCAAATCAATCTTATATATCAAGCCTAAATCGTATATATTCACCGGAATCTCGGGATCATATACGGTTTTCAACATGGCTATAATCTTCTCTTCTGTTTTTAAACGGGTATCTGCATCCATATCTCTCGTTGTTTTAATTGCAAATTTAATGATTTTCTATATTTTTCCTTCATCAGCATAGCTATAAAATTTGCCATCCGTTAAAATAACATGATCTATCAGTCTTATGTTCATTACTTTTGCCGCCTTGTCAAGATGTTCCGTCAACCGATCATCCTCTGTACTAGGTCGCATACTGCCGGAAGGATGGTTGTGACAAAGTGCCATGGCAACGGCCCGTTTCAATAATGCTTCCCTCAATACACAACGGACATCTACCGCTGTAGAGACCAGGCCTCCGGAACTTATCTTTATACGGTCAATTACTTTGGAAGCTTGATTCAACAACAAGACCCAGCATTCCTCTGTAGGCAAATCACACATCAACGGATAAAAATATTGATAAACATCACGGGAGCTGAGAATGACCTTACGTTCTTTTCCTTCTTCCTCCTTTCGGCGCTTTCCCAATTCGGAAGCCGCCAAAATGGTGATAGCTTTGGCAGGACCTATTCCTTTATAGTGACACAGTTCATCTACGGTAGTTTTACCCAATTCATTCAAACTATTATGATAATCACTCAACACTTTACGCATTAACTCCACAGCAGAATCCTCCGTATTTCCCGAACCTATCAGAATAGCAAGCAACTCAGCATCCGAAAGTGTCCCCACTCCATGCAACATCATCTTTTCACGAGGACGATCTTCTTCCGCCCATTGGTTTATGGTTAGTTTTTCTGCCATCTTTCTTTATTTTTCCCCGCCATAAAGACGCATAAAAAGTCCATCACTTTTAATACCTCTTCATGGTAAAATTCTATTTATAAAAATTCTTCTCAAATGCGGCAAATTCGTTTTTCCCCAACACACAGCGTTTCCACCAGGCCCGCAGGAAACCAGTTCCATAGCCAATCAACTGAATAAAAGAAGCAAGGATGGATAATAATCCTATTTTGAAACTTTTATTTCGCAATGTGGAGTCTACACAAATGATAAGAGCAAAAAGCAGCAGCAAAGACAAACTCCAGCTACAAACCAACGAACATAACAACAGGAATACAATTCCTATAGTAAAAAGTGCCGGTAACAAATGTACAACTTTCAATGATTCAGGATACTTTTTATACAGATTG
>NZ_JBDFXP010000021.1:0-92449 GCF_040911965.1 Phocaeicola sp. RTP21359st1_B8_RTP21360_211022 | reverse complement strand
TCGTGTCGGTGGCGGCGTGTACCGTGCGTCCGGCAGGGTCGCTCACTCCGGAGAACCTGCCGTTGCTGAAACGGAGCTGTATGTGAAGCCCGTCGGGGTTTTCTATGCGCGTCATGCGCCACGCGCCGCCGTCCCGCATGTCGAAGCGGTATGTGAGCAGGCTGTCATGGCTGTATGCCTCGTAGCCTTTTTCGGTGCGGCGCAACGTCACGCGTTCCGTGCGCATGTAGAACTCGCCGCCCGGTGCTATCGGCGGGAAAGCGACGGCACGGCCGTCCTCCATGCGGAGCATCGTCACGCCCTCGTCCTCGAAACTTTCCACCGTGCGGTCATAGCAGCAGTGTACGCCATGGCCCAGCCAGCCCTCGTACTCCGAATCGGAGTACCATGCCCGGCTCCATTCCAATGGAAGCGGTGACGGGAAGCCGAAGTCCGTACCCTCGTAAACCACTGCGCCGTTGACAAGGTTCACCGGCTCAAAGCCTAATTTACACAAGAATCGACTTAGCTTGTTAGGCCCTTTGGTTATTTGTCTTTTCAGGTTGAATTTTCTTATCTTGTTCCGTGCGCATTTCATCAGGGAACTGAACCCTATGCTCGCCGCAAGTCCCGTCAGCATTCCGCCCCAGTCGGGGACATAGGGACCGCCTACCATGACGGGCTTGCCTGTGGGAACAGGAAGGGAAAAGGAGGTCGGGGCGAAAAGGCTCGGTATAAGTTTGGTCTTTTTCCCTTTTTTACTGAATGATGCAGACAGCGGTATGCCCACGTCGTTGCACGTCATCACCATGTGACCTTTCGGACTCATGCGGCTGCCGTCGCAGAACACGGTCTGCGAGGCGAAGAAGTTCATGCTCTCGTGGCCAATCATGGAGGCCATGGCGAAAGGCCCGGCAAGCGGGATATGCGCCAGGGGGATAATCATGCCACCGGTGTCCGAAACGCCGCGCTTCAGCCCGTTCACGCTTACGTTCGTGCCAAGGAACGGTATGTAGTCGGCGGGGTCCATCACCATACCTATGTAAGGGTGGATGGGATTGAAGGGGGGAGCTGTCGTCACATGGACGTCAACTCCGACTACCATAGTGATATGACTGTCCGCAAGTAACATAATCAGACTATTTTTGGTTTCTCAGTGAGTATTCCGCATCGAGTTTGGCTGCCAGTTCCTTTGTGGAAAGCTGCCAGTCCTCGCCATATAAGTCAGACATACGTTTTGAGATTTCGTCTCTTTTTGACGAATCAAGGCTGTATGTTTTGTCAAGATAGGTAGAGGCAATAAATGAGAGATTGATGATCTTTAAGTCTTCGTCAGAAAATGAGTATCCATACTCAAACGCCTCATTTAAGATCGGTTCGTATGTAAGCCTGTCTTTTTTCAATGCCATAAGTAGTGCATAGTTGTATTCATTTACAACCTCGGTTTTCATATTGACCTCCTTGGCTATTTTGACGGCTGTCATAAATTGTTTGATGGCTTCTGTTATATCTTTATTGTAACTGTGTACAGTTCCTTTGTAATTATAGAGTTGTAACAGGATTTGTGCGCAATCCTGCTCATCATGGTATTTGGGAAGGACCAAAGCTATCCCTTTGTCAAACAAATCATGGCAGAACCCGGCTTCGCGATGAAACTTCACCATGAATCCCCCAAACATAAGGTAGGACGAAGCCATAAATGCCGTTCCGCCAATTTCACGGCTTAGCCTTATCAGTTCATGTCCCAGCTTCTTTGCTTCATCCTTGTTTCCTTTCGATGCCGCTTCTCCAAGTTCAAACAGGCATTTCCGATATTTTACGTTCGGATCTTGTGGATTACCTTGGGTCGCAATTTCTTTGTATGCACCGGTCATATTCTGATTTGGGATGTCTATTAGGCATATCTTGCCTTTCATTTCAGACAGCAGGATATCATAGACTTCTCTCTTTTTATAGTCAATTAGAATAAGTGCAACCCCTGCGGGCAGTCGCTCGGCAATGTCCTTTATTACTTCATTCAGAGCTTCCACATCGCCAATGCGGGATATGAAGAGGGTTATGCCGAGTAGATTGTCGTTTCCGACAAATGTCTTGAAACTTGTAACAAGACGAATATACAAGTCTCGTAGTTTATCTGCACTTAGAGAACTGACAGATGTCAACTCTGACTTGAATGAAGAAAAATCCGCCCAATCCCAATCGGGATTTTTCTCTACATCCATGGAAAACGAATCTATCCATGCTTTTATCAAGAACTTATAAAAGTCTGTTTTATCATCATAGTCAACTTTGAAACCAACAATTATATCCGACGTGCAGCCATGTTCGGAGGCTTCAAGCCGTATGAATCCTTCTACAATTTGATAATCGGTTGGTTCGCAAACGAGATAATAAATCTTTGCATCGGGAAATTTCTCCCGACTTTCAATCCATAAGTCCTGTACGTTGCTGATTCTTATGGCTATCGGATTATGTTCGTTGTTTATCATGGATTAAAATTAAGTAAACCGCCTTTTATATTTGTCATCGCAGAACCATCCACATCAACGGTTGCTCCCGTTGCTTTTAGTGTTGCAGATGCTTTTATGTCGATTGTAGCTGCCTCTTCCTTAATGGACGTATCACTTTTTATTTTTGCCTCGGACTTACCTTCAAAAGTGGATGTCTTACCAAGTACCTCAACCTCTGAATCGGCTTCAATTCTTATCTTTTCGTCAGCAAGTATCTCCAATTCTTTGGAATGGATGGTTATTTTGTCCTTTGCATCAATGGTGATGGTATTGTCACCGTTCAAGATGATTGTGCTTCCGGTCGGATCTGCAATGGTGACACTTCCTTTTTCATCATCAAGCGTTATGGTACAACCGCTGCGGGTGGTCAGGCTTTTTGTTTTGTTTGAACTGCCGCCACCGGTGCCTGACTTTCCATGGAATAAGCTGCCAAGTACAAACGGACGGTTCGGGTCATCATATCTGAATGCCACCATGACTTGGTCTCCCTTTTCGGGTATGAATACAAATCCTCTGTTTGTGGCCACTTTGTCGCTTGTACCTGCGTCAGGAGTGAGTACCCGTATCCACGAGGTTTGCATCGGGCCGGTCTGCCAGTTCATCTTGACTTGGACGCGGCCTAACTTTTTCGGGTCCTCGTTGCTGACAACCACGGCCTGCTGTGTATGAGCGACAGGCAGAGGTACATCCGGGCATGGAAGGGTGGGAATAGAGGACGGAAGTGCGGTGAAATAGTTCTGGTAACTGTCACCCATACCGGCTACGTGGGTTATTTCCGTAATGATATAGGTGCCGATGCTATTTTTTACGTGGATACCTATTCCTGTATGGATAGCGGTATGAACATCTATGATACTGCCCACCGTAAGGATGCGGCAATCGCTTTCCCCGGTGATGAAACTGGATGCGGCGCTGTCGCTTTGCTGCCTGCGTTGGAAATAGGCGTCAAGTTCACCCTTATTGGTTATGCGCGGTTCCGCCCGTTGGACAGCGGGAGCGGTAAACAAAGCCAATGACGAGTCAAAGGCCGCTTGTCCCAATGTGTTTTGTCCGGCTGCGGTATCGGGGGATTGACCGTTATAGGTCTGGTCGTTCACCGAATGGTAAGAACTTCCCTTTATTGGTCGGGCAAGTGTCTGCGAGCAGACATCGAGCACGGATAGTTCCTCGCCGTATGTCAGCTTGGTCGTCAAGCCGGCCTGTGGCTTCCCGAATACAAGGTTCTGTCCGTCGTAGTAGAGCCATTCCTGATATTGGCGGGCAAGCCGTTGTATGAATCTGAAGTTGGTTTCCTCGTACTGGCATTCGTATTCCAGCTTCGATTTCGTTTCCGGATTGACAAGAGCTTGTACTCCTGCCTTGTCTGTAAGTTCCTTAACGATGTCAGACAAGGATTTGTTGCACCATGAGGCACAAGTGTGGTCTGACTCCAGTAGGAATGTTGACGAATATCCCGTCACTTTTATATTTCCGTGTGTTCCACCGGAACGATGAAGTCCCACCATGGTGGCCACGCCGACAAAAATAGTGCCGCCGAAGTCCATGATTACTTTTTTCCCAACCCAGTCTTTTGACGCCTCCGGGATTTCCACACCATAGGCTTCTATGGCTTGGATATCCAGCGTTATCTCAAAGTAGTGATGCTCATTGATACTCTGTTTGAGCATCAACTGCACAAACGACGGCATGGGTATGCCGGCTATTTCCAATGTGACTTTTTTTTGTTCCAGCATGGCGGCATTATATTTGACGGTTTATATCCAAATTGCCAAAGCCGCCCGGCGGAAGTCCGTCGGACGGCCTGACAAATGTTTTGATTTAGGATTTACCTATGTACGCCGATTTATTTCTTCGGCCAACGGTTGTCAAGAGCTGCGCTGCCGACGATGATTTCTTCAGCGGAGAACGTAATGGTGATTGTCATAGGCACATCGTTGTTCGCGTCCAGAGTTTCCGAGTAGTGAACGATGTATGCGTTCTTGAACTGGATCTCCTTCATCTTGGCATCTTCCTCCGTTTTTTTGTAGATAATCTTTCCTTCTACAGGTTTGAAAGGACTGTTCAACATCGCTTCGATGACAGAAGTGTCTTCTGTTGATTCGATGGTTGCTTTTACTCTACCGCCCAATACGCTTGAAGAGGGCATACCTTTAGGGTCTGTGTTACGACTAAACTCATAGTTTGAATAAAGGACGTCAAATTCCTTGTTGTTAAGTTCCAATGATGCTCTAAATGCCATAATACTTGGATTTAATGGGTTAAACTTAATTATTTTACTTCGGTTTCTCCGTCCTTGCGCCCTAACCGGTATAGATGCAAAAAAGAGAAAACCTCAAAAACGATTTTTTGAAATTTCCTCTCAGCCTCCGGATGACTCAGTTTTATTGTGGGAAAAAGAGAAGAAAATAAAACATCATCTTTGATGTGAGCAAATATAAGTGCTTATATTCTTTTTTCCAAATTTTTTAGCGCGTTTTTTTGCTGTTATTTTCATTTTAACACGTTTTAAACTAATGTTCGTGTATAAAGCCACTGTCCTATATGATTAGAAACACGCCCCGTTGATGATGTGTCGCTATTAAATTGATTCCCGGTATTGTACAATAACACTTGTAGAAGAAGTTTCATCAGGAACGGACGAAACCGTCGGAAAGCAAACTGCTGCCGGAATGCAGAAAAACGGTATCCACCGCATGAAAGTGGCAGATACCGTTAGCAGATTGACTATGCAGTCTGAATGTTTGCGTATGTCCTAATTCTTACGCCCGTATCGGCAGATGAGCAATGAACTTAATACCAGGAGTGCAAGGGCAATCATCCATGTGTAGATCTTCCGTTCCTTTTCCAAATGTTCGATGTCTGCCGCTTGTTGTTTGGAGCAAGTTGTCAGTATATTAATCTGGGATTGTTGTGCCTTGTAGATATCCATAAGTTCAGAATTAATCCGTTGCTGTGTCTCCAGCGAATTTTGGATGTTCTTGAAGTTGCGGTTCGTCGTATATGCGTCACGGATATATCCGGGCGTGCTTACCTGTAACGAGGGAACTTGTATGCTGTCCGGAAGGTATGTCAGTTCTGCATTATTGCGCCGTTCCGTTGCGAAGCTGTTGAACAGGAGTATGCCAACAAGTGTGCCGCTGATCAGAAAGGCTATTAATGCTATGATGGCAAACATTGTGTTTGATGACTTCGCGACAGGTTGTTGGTACTCTCGTTCAAGCCATGGATGATGGTTCATCGTGTGAGGCGGAATGGATGTTCCATACTCTACAGTCCGGACTTCGGCATTTTCTTCGGTCTCTTTTTTCTCAAGAGCCTTACGTCTTGATATATCCATAAATTCGCGCTTGGCAATCTGGTATTTATCCGCTTGATAAATTACAAGGTCGTTTTTTACCAGCCAGTCAAGAACGTCCTTGACACTCCGTTCTGATACCTTGAGGTTGCTGATGCTCCAAAATATTTCTGCACAAGATACCCATATTGGCTTCTGGAGGCACTTCTGATATAGGATTTCAAGAATCTCTGCCTGTAGTTGTTCTCTTGTTGGTTCCATTTTATTTACAGTATTAATTGTTTCGGAATAAAATAATATTTCTTGCCGGCGATGAATACAGGTCTGAAAAGGTTGCGTTGATACATGTCTTCCAGTCTCTTCATCTTTGAAATCAGGGCTGTATAGCCACTATTAAAGTCCGTCAGTTCAACCTTTCTTTTCTTTAGTTTCTTCACCTTTGTTGAATTTAAAAGGCTGTCATTGGCCATGACTCCCGTCTTACAATAGAAGATTTGAGCCAAATATGGATTTCTGGGCAATACTTTTCGATAGAAACTTCTGTTTATGCTTTTCTTTTGCCGGTTAAATTGCTTGCGAAGCACTCTTAGCTCCTTTTTCCCTATGTTATCTGAGAACTCCGGGAGCAGTCCCCTGTAGCTTTGCAGCAGTTCCATCACTTCCTTGTCATCGAGTAGATATCCATATTCGTACCCGTCCATTATACTGTCCGCTACGGAGGCCTTTATATAGTAGGTGTCATTCACGCTGTTTCTATCTATATCGTCAAGGCTCATACTGTCAGGATTTTCCGTATGATGGAATATATGCGTCAGTTCGGATGTGGGACGGCTTCTTAGGACACCTATATTTCGCTCATAATCTTTAAGTGAGTGCAACAGTAGGCTGTCCGTCTCGAAAGATTGCCATAATACGGAATCCAAGGCTGTTTCCAAAGCGTTGCTTTCCAGCCTGTTTCTACCTTTAGGGAATAAGATTCCTCCTACCGTAAGGCTGTTGTATGGAGCATCGTACAGGTATAAGTTGGCATCCGTAGCTTCTATGTTCTTGAACAGCTCCGTCTTTACCAGTCTGCTGTCTGCGATATAATTGGATATATGGTCTATGTATTTCGTAGAATGGCTGTCCAGAATGGATTTGGCCTGCAATAGGAAGTCCTGATAAGAAGTGCCTGATGCTCTGTCTATCTGGGCAAACAGAAGCCTTGCCGGTTGGGTTGCCAGCCACGAGAGTTGTTGCTCGTGCAAGGATAAAGTTTGTTTTGACCCTAAAATGACAAATACATTGTTGCTGAAACGGCTTTCGTCATCATAACGGGAGATTTGTTTGATAGCCCCGCCAAAACCGTAAAACGATGATTGTTCCTCTTGCTCGTTTTTCTGTTTGGAAGAAATGGATTGTTTGATATAGTCGAGCCAGGCTGAAAAGTCCTTGGTTGGGGCCAAATGTCTGTTTTCTCCGTTGGAGGATATGCAAGTTGCTGAGAAAGTGTAGTCATATCCGGGCTTCATTTTCAGCTTTAGGTTCTGTAGCACATTGATATATGGGGATAGATAAGGCAGGTCGGCATCATTGAACAGTACATGTATGTTCACGTTTTTGTTTTCCGCTTCCATCTTTCGGACATCGGAAACCATGATGTCTCCGCCTTTGATATTGATGATTTTATTCCAGTTCTTGTCCCAGACGGACAAAGGATAGTTCAGCCGGATATTCCCATTCGTTATAGGCCCTGCCGGGTTTCCATCCAGGTTGAACAACATCGTACCCTGAATATTCGCATTATGTAATGCCAACGTATCGGGATACATTAGGTTGACAGCACACAACAAAGAATCACGGTATCGTGAATAATCAATATGATACACCTCATTTTGGCCGACTTCTGCAAGAAGGTCAGCGGGAACCCACCCTAAAAAGCGTTTGGTACTGTCTGATAATGCGGGAACATTGGAAATCAATGCGGATTTGCCGCTCTTGTCCAACTTGTATAGGTAAACAACCTCTCCGCTGACAACTACTGCATCCGTTGTTGTTTTCAAAAACGGCTCTCCGTATATTTTCAGGGTATCTCCATTGAAGAATTGATGGATATCGAACAGCTTGTTAATGCTGTTTATGCCTATACGGTACCTTATCGGCTGGTTGTTGCGGGGATTGATGCGGGCATGGTCGTACATCAGTACATTTTCTGATGGTATCCATCCGGCATAATTGACTTTACGGGGTTCCTTAAAGTGTCTCTTGCTGTTATACAGGAAACCTATTATCGACTTGGGCTTGCCTGTAATGTCTGGGTCAGCCTGAACGAGCTTGTAGGTTCCGTTCTTTTCACCTACTATGTAATAGGGTGTGCCAATCCCGTGTGAAGACCGCTTACGCTGGAAATACGGGTCTTCATAACTTTGATTTCCGGTCCTGTCCGAATAGACAATTCTGTTTGTCTTGCTTTTCTTTGTTTTGACAGGAGCGTCTGTTGATTCCGGATAATTGAATATATCCCTATCCATTATTTGTATTCTGTCGCGGATGGACACTTGGGCAGATACGTTGCACGCAAGAGTAATCATCACGGCCACAGAAAACAGATTTCGTATGAGATTCAGTTGTTTCATTTTTCAATATAACTTTGTGTCACATGGATGGACTTGACGCAATTCAAATCGTCAATTTTCACATCATCAATACTCACACGCTTTTTCCTGTTGCTTTCAAGAAAATGCAGTCCTTGGCAATAGCCGTTGAAGTCATTGTATTTTTCATCATTGATGACGACCACTACCTGGTCTGCATCAATGCAAAAATATTTGTTACGGATATAATTCGTATGTTCGTAATAGACCGACCTTTGTGAGACTTTGGCGTCAGCTATGGCTTGCAAGTGTTTTTTAATATCATTCTGTACCAGTACCAACGAATCCACCGTGACCAGTTCCTCTGCTTTTTCAAAGCGTGGGAGAATGGTTATACGGTGCTTCACCGGATATTTCGTCGTATTGGTTTGTAATGAGATGGTGTATTCTCCCGGAATATCATACGAATACACGACTTGCTGCTCGTATGCGTCCACAGTACCGCTTTCTCCAAATTCCCATAGCCATGTGTCCATACCATAGCCTTCTGCCGAAAAGACCAGCTCTTCGCCTTGATAACCCTCTGACACTCCATTTATACGGGGTATGGAATCAATGGCCTCATGCTCCAGCCCTGAGATAACTTTGATATACTTGTTTACGGAGTGTTTTCCGTCTATTTTCAAAGTAATAAGATATTTGCCGGCCTTACGGTAAGTGTATGACACATCCGTATTTCTCATCAGTGTATCACCGTTTCCCATTTCCCAAATGAGCCGCTTGCCTTTAATCGCTGCCGTATCGTTGACTAATAGTTCCAACCGCTCATTGACCTCATAATGAAAATTATCATTGGTGTCATATACATAAAAGTCAATATTGGCAAGGTGCGACTTCGAAGGCAGGAACAAAAACAAAAGGATACCTGCCATGGCAACCAGTCCCAATATGATGATTGTTATAGTTTTCTTATTATCCATTGCGAATGTTTTATAAATTGGCTTTACATTCTTCCAAATCCCGTTCAATCAGTGCATTGTTATGTACCAGACTGTTCAATTCCTCTTTTATGTCGAATTGGCATTTAAGCATTCTGGAGGACAACACGCCGAAAAGGAATTTCGTATTCATATTGTTTTCCTTGTATATATGCTGCAATTGGTAAATCCCATCCTTCACCTCGTCCATCTTTTGTACCTGATGAATGTTGAAGTCCAGAGAGTCAATCTCATTCCAGATGTTCTGCGCCTGCTGCATATGTGTATGCTGGATTTCAAAAATGCGTTCGGAATGGTTGATTTCGTTTATCAACTCCGAACTGTCCTCTGTCGGTACGTTGAGTATATACCGGCAAAGTATGATATAAATTGCGGCTACTGAGAAAATCAGCAGCAGGAGGAAACGGATGTTTCCCCATAGCATTTCGTCTTTTGTCATGGCTTCGTCAGTTTATTCTTGGTTAATTCCTGATATTTGATTCTACACTTTTCAAGTTGCTCCATGTTGCTTTCACGCTTTTTGCTTTCGCGGTCAAGGTCATCCATTGATGATTGGATGACACGGATCTGTTCAAGCATAGCTTTATACACTTCGTACTTGCTTTTATCGGCCTGCATTGCAATGTCATTTTCCATTAATAACCGTTTTTTGGTTATCAATTTTTGCATGTGCTTGTGTTCACTCGAATTTCGCCGCTTGGTCTTCAGATTGTTCAAGTCCCGGAACAATTCTTCTATCTGGAAGTTAAGTTCTGCCTGTTTCTTGAACACATTGTCATATTCGGCCTTCTTGCTTTCAAGAAGGGATATTCCCTTTTGTGCAGTCACAATCGTTACGATACCTCCGGTTGTGGTAACAATCAGTGCGATAGCGAATACCAAAGTAAATCGGAGTTTCGCTTTCAAACGAGCTATTTTGTTTTCTGCTTCCATACTTGCTATGATTTAATCGCTCAACCTATAAACGACCATGATCGTTTCTTTTGAGCCTCTATTGTTTCGTGACTTTCGTCTCCTACTATAATATTCTCACGAACCATTCCGATGTATTCCAGTTCACTCATTTTGTGGAACATATTGCTGAGCAGTGTCACAAATGCCCCTGCCGTCTGCAATGACTGGTTTATATTGGTATGGTCATACATAAGCTTGGTTACGCTCTCTATCTTCGTGATAAATTCAGAGGGTGTGACATTGGTCCACTCATAGAAATATTGGAGCAATTGTTCTCTTTCCGTTTCGGAAAGACTTTGAAGAGCGGAGTTCAGACCGTTTGCAAGCTCATTCACGGCCTGCACAAGATATATCGGCGGTTGCTCTAAGGCGATTTGTTCGATAAAGAAGATTCTTGAGTTGTAAAAGGCCGAGAAAGCCTTACACAGCTCAAATGTATTATTGGCAAGCGTATCTCTACGCTTGTCAGCAACATTCCTGCTGTAAATGAGTTTCACGTCTTCTTTTATCGACTGTAGGGTACGTGCCAATTGGGAAATGAATGTTTTAATCCCATCGTGGCAAGCGGAATGTTGTACCGGTGGAATATATTGGTGATTGATTTTATAGGTATTCCCTTGTCTGCATACCTCTGCCACCAGCAAAAAATTCTGGCTGTAGAAAGATTTGTTGACTTGGTTTTTGGGAACGATATGGAGTTTTATGCTCGGCAAGACATACGGGTGATGCAAAGGCACCTCTTCCGGGTCCGGTTCACCGACAGGTATCAAGTGATACGGATCTACGGATATTAGTACCATATACTCGCTGTCCTCGGCTTGCAGACCGGATTCTGAAATGGTTGCACAGGGTTTCTCATCCCCGTATAAACCGTCGTAATAAACGATGGGCAGACCGCCTTTGGTGATTGCGTTGCAGCTTTTCAGGCGGACACAGAGAGTGGACATGGTATCACCTGAAATCTCTATTTCAAGATTGTCACCTATCCCTTCAAGGACCTCTCCAAGACCATAGTTATAACTGGTCAGACTCCTTCCTGCTTCGCGGTTGAGAGCTTCCGTTTGGCAATACTGGTTTGCAAAGAAATGCTGGCTGGTCAGCTTCAGACCATTGACCCAGTTTACAGGCAAATATGTTAGTGTTTTCATATATTATGATGTTTTTGTTTCTACTTGTACACGCCGGATATATATCGTTTGATTATTCTTAATCTTATTGCCCTCACTCGTCAGAGTGGGGTCAAGTATTCTTATGAACAACGGGAAGTTAAACCATTTTGAGGTATAGAACATCCATCCGATTTGCATATCTTCCTTCTCTGTTTCAATCTTGTTTTGGGGGAAACGCCTGTTTTGGTCTTCGATAACCCAATTGAACCAATTCCCAAGAGATATTTCATTGGGCAGGCGGACAACCAACGAAGCGTATGTCGGGTCTTTTATATTCCGTTTGATCTTGACTTTGACTGTTCGGAAGCCGAAGTTGTCTATGTTGTCCCAATATTTCCGGTCAAAGGTACCATAACTCAATTCCCATGGGGTATATATCGGATGCGGGATGTCCAGGAACAGGGTTCTGCTGTACATAATCAGATATGGGATTGCAAACCACAGGATATTTGTTGTGTTCCATAGCGAATAAGGTAGCTTGCTTATCAGTTCAAACAGCAGATAATAGCACCATCCGCCTAAAGCGCATATTGTGGTTAGAGTGAGAATGACCGCTGTTCGGGAACTGCCAATACCGATTGCTCCGAACAAATCGGAGGTTGACAGTTTGCAGAACAATGCTCCAAGGAGGATATAGGACAATATCGTGAATGTCAAGCCTCCCCAGACGTATTCGTTTTTTAGGAAACCGAACAGGCTGGGTAAAGCGACGGCAATGGAAGCCAGAAGAATGAATATGATTAATTTCTTCAGGCTAAGTTTGCTCTTGATCGTTTTTATTCCGGTCAAGACAAATATCATCACGGCTACAAATAATGGAGCCAATAAATAACGTGCAAAGAAATATAGCAATATCTTCATATTATTAGATTTTTCATAAGTTCATATTATATCCTAATCGGTTTTCTCCGAGTATAAAATCCGTTTCTCCACGTACCAGATAATCAACTTCGATATTTCTTGTTGAAAGGATGAAAAATTCAAGTATCCGGCGGACATTGGATAGATGCGTTTTTACCTCCTCATAGTCATCTGTCGGAGTATCAAGGATGATTGTCGCCGTCAAATCATCGGTTTCGCTTATCATTAGACCATTAAGGCCTAATGTCTGTCCGACACATCCGGAACCGACGGAAAGGTAAACCGTTTCATCAATCTCATGGACTTCCAGTCGCAGTTTCACCTTCAATCCCAAAACGATAAGAAGCAGTTGCTCGATAGCAGGCAGGTTCTCTTTATACCGTTCTGCATTGCAGAGGAATAGGAACAGCTTATATTTCTGATGGGAAGTAATGGATAGTTCGACATTTTCCATTACTTCAATCATCTTGATGAAGTTCTTCTTGGAGTCCGGGTCTGAAAAGAAATTCAGATGGCGGTTATTGATACGGACCTTTTCTTTGAAAAACTCTGTATCAAAGGGTGCAAAGAATTGTATAAGCTCTTTATCCTGTTTTTCATTGGCTCGGATGGCTTCAACTATCTCCTTGTTGCTCATGCCCGGTGTGCTAAGCACCAATGGATGAAATAGTAATTCCGGCAATTGATGGTAGATGCTGTTTCTTGCCAGATTCAGTAATATATATTCTTTGTCGGCATTTGTCGCCGCGATATGCTGTACCGAAACGCTTAATACATCTCTGGATTTCACACGACTGTTCATACCATGGCAATTAACCATAGTATGGTCCAACAGCCGCCGGTCAAGAATAAATTGAAGTTCATCATAAAAGATTTCTGCGACAAAATTTATTGCCTGACTTCGTTGGATGCTTTCCAAGGGCTTCTTTTGCGTTAACATTGTTCCCATATCAGTTCACCGTTTCGATAGTTTATGACGATGTTGTCACCCGGCCTGATTTGCTCAGAGACAATCAGACGAGATACGGACTTCTTGATATAAGTTCTTATGACTCCAGCAATCGGACGTGCGCCGTATTTGGGAGAATACCCTTTGTTTGCCAGATGTTGCAATGCTTCATCCGACAAATTCAACTGGATGTTTTTCTGTTTCATCAGTTGTTCTTGCAATCTTCCAAAATGGAGGTTGAATATCTGTTTGGCGACATTTTCATCTATTGGCGCAAACGGAACCACCTCGGTGAGACGTCCCAAAAATTCAGGTCGGAAATACTGTGCCATAACCTCGATGAGCTTTCCGGAATCAGGAGTATGTCCGGATTGTATTTGTTCCACAATCCACTGGCTTCCGATATTGGAGGTGAAAATGATTATGGAATTTGAAAAATCTCCTTCCCGGCCCAGTTTATCATGTATTTTGCCTTCATCCATCATTTGCAGGAAAACATCATAAACGCTGCTATGGGCTTTCTCAATCTCATCGAATAACACTACCGAATAAGGTTTCTGTCTGATTTGAGTGACCAGTAAACCACCTTCCTCATATCCTACATATCCCGGAGGTGCACCATACAGCAATGCAGCCGAATGTTCTTCCTTGAACTCGGACATGTCAAATCTGATCATGGCTGATTCGTCATCAAACAGTAACTCGGCCAGTGATTTTGTGAGTTCTGTTTTTCCCGTTCCGGTAGGGCCAAGGAAGAAGAATGAACCTATAGGCTTCTTGGGGTCACTCAGTCCGCTGCGTGATTCTATAATGGCATCTGATAAAGTCGTAATAGCCCGGTTCTGTCCTTTGACCCGTTCTTGCAATTTGCTCTCGATGCTCAAAAGTCGATCCTTCTCGCGGGCTTGTATTTTTCCGATAGGTATATTGGTGCACTCCGCTACAATCGCCTCTATTTCCGAAGAGCGTATCTCTTCAATAGACTGGTCGGATAGTGCCTTTAATTCTTTGATGATGCCCGACAAACGTCCTGCTTTTATCGCGATGTCATCTTCTTTATCCCATACATAGTTGTCTGACAGCTTGGTGGTCAATACGACACTGATTTTGCTGAATACAGAACGGTACAGTAAGTAAAGCGGCCCTTCAGATATTTTTTCGTCGAGACTCTTTATTTCCTCAAAATCCGTTTCCAAATCAGATACACTGGCTCGTGCATTCTTATTGCATAGCCGGACGGCAGCAGCGGTTCTGTCAAGCAGGTCGATGGCGGCAGATGGCAGGCTGCGTTCCTTAAAATATCGTTTGGAGAGTGCGATTGAATCTTTAATACACGCATCTGAAATTCTCAGCTCGTAATAGTTTTCAATCCTTTTTTTATGTAATTGTATGGCACTTTCAAGCGTAGCCGTATCCAGTTCTTCAATCTTTATAATATCAAGACGCCCTTCTATCGGATGCTTTTCGATGTTCTTCCGGTAAGAATCGTTCGTGAGTGTGAGAACAAGATTTGCGGCTCCCTCGCTGATTTGCGCACTTAATATGTTGATAAGTGTGGATGCTTTGCCTGATACGCTGTTCTCCAAAAGGACCTGTAAATCATCAATCACCAGCACAGCTTGTTCCAATTGGTTGAGCTTGTGCATCAGATTGACAACTTTTTGTGCTATCTCCGTTTCAGACGAGGTTGATGCGAGCAGTTTTGCCGTATTGAGTCCGACAATAGATATTTGCTTTAACATCTCGTCTTCATTCTCACAGATATCTTTGACAAAGGCGTTGATGATGGAACTCTTCCCGATACCGGATTCACCGACAATCAGTATGCCCTTGTTCTCTGAGCGTTCGAGGCATTCTAAAATAGTACGGACCTCTTTTTCCCTACCGACGACAAAGCCACCGGCATTGATGGTTTCTTGCTTTTTCAGGTTGTCGGCATAAGGAACGCTTGCTGTTATCTGCATTTCCTCTCCTTGATAAGAATGCAACGGGGTAAGGGCATTGTAGTGGGACAATATGTCATCTTCCGAAACATCCAGCATCTCTATCTGCTGATGCGAATACACGACACCTTCACGCAATATGGCGGTAAACACACAGATGGAGTCTATGGAATCCGCTCCTAATTTAATTTTAGACCGTTCGGATTCATCCAAGACCTTTGACAGTTCTTCATCAGGTTCCACTTCTTCTGTGGAAGTACCACTGGACCTATACATTTCGCGGTGGGTGTCAAACCATTCCATTATGTAGCCGACATCCTTCTGCATCGAGGATAAAATTTCCTTTAGACCCGTGTTTTCTGCAAACATGGCCATGACAAGATGTGACACGCCGAACGTGTTATGCTTGTCTTGAAGTGCCATTCCTCTTGCTATCTTAAGGGCAGACACCAAACTTGGGCTATAATTGCTATCATTCATACGAATTTGATTTTATAGTTTGAATTACATACAGAGCGTTCAGTCAAATCTTTTTCAAGATAATGGGCCAATTCTTCCAGATTGGGAATTTCATCTTTATCAAATTGTCCAAACTTTATCTTGACCTCTGTCACTCTGATTAATCCTTTTTTGCTGTCAGGAGATATAGTCACGCCATTACCGACTTCGACTGATTCAACATGTTTTCCCAGCTTGTGCAACAAGTAGCTTTTGATGTCTTCTTTAGATATAATCCGTTCCCGGGACAACAGACCGTACCTTAAACTATTAATAAGTTCCTGTTCGCTATCATGCGTTGTTCCTCCTTGCATACAAGTGCGCAACATGATGCCTGAAGCGTCATATTTTTCTATGTTGAATTGTTGTATCAGTGTGCGTTCATTGAAACCGTTCGCCAGAGATCCGGAAGTCACCCAATATTTTATCTCGGCATTGGTCGCATCCTTTTGGGGGACACTTAAAACAAAGGCCTTTATTTTGTTATCTCCTTTTAGCGTGGCCTCCAATCCTTTCTCTATATCATTTATCTTGTTGAACAACTCTTTGAGCTGCGTCGAAAGTGCATCCGGATTCATTGAAGCAAAAGCACTCCCGTCTTCTTTCATTAATTGTAACACTTTTGAAATTAATGAGCGGGCACTGTCCGAATCAAATCGTTCAAGGTCGCCAAAATACAGGCTGAATATACCTGTCGGATTTTCCTCATACTGGTTCAGCCGGTTTACATATTCCCGGCCTTTGTTGTCTTGAAACGAGCGTATGTTCAAGAATTGTGTACGGCCCGGACATTTCAGGGGTATAATTCGTCCGGTGGAACGGAAATTATGCTGTTTGTAAACGATTTGTCTGTTTACAACCGGAAATGTGTTCAAATATACTTCCAGATTTTCAAGACTTTCTTTCGTGAATATTTCCGGAAAGACTATCTTGACCCAAAAGAGATTCTCAGAGTCATCCGGGACCTCACAGTCGGCCACATAACCGGGAAACATTTCCCGGTAGGTATGTTTCTCTTTGGAAGCATCTTTTATACTCACATTAAAATATAGGTCACTATAAAAATCGCGGATTTCATCAAAGTAGTGCGCATTACTATATGGATCTTCAACATGAAGGCCTGTTTTTGTATTCAATCGGTTTCCTGTGCAGTCATAGAAGAAAGCCATATTCATAAACGGAAGCAACCCCATATCGGAAGGCTTGATACAAAACATTACAGAGTCCATTTTTTGCAGGACTTCTTTAGACACATCCAGCCCGACCCAGACGCAATAATCCGCTATCCGGTTTTTATGGCCAAGGAAGCGTGTTGGAGTGCTAAAGCTATCGGTTGAATGCCTTATACTATCGTTGTATGCGATTGCTTTGACTTTTGCATCAACCAGTTTATAGGAAAACAAAGGGGTTATAAAGACTTGAATATCCCCTTTGCCAAATATGTTTTTCTCTGCATAAAAGTGATCTTCGGCATCAAGTTCGCAACATTCCCCATGATTGGGGGTAATAGTCATAAGCGCATGGGCCGGCTTTGGCAGCGACCATTTGTTTCCTATGAGTATTCTGGACAGGCGGTGAAGTATCCGTGAATCGGACTGATCTATTTCTTGATGCAGCTTGTTGGACTCATGGGCAAAAACTTCAAGCAGCAAATCTATCACGGGGTCCATATCGCGTATATCGGATACACCCCAAAACTCCATAGCCTGCTTTAATATTCGTTCCTTTATTGCAATTTGTTTCTTGTCTGACATAGTTCGATTATTGTGATAAAGGGCTTATATATAATGAGGTGTTAAAACTGAATTTCTCGTTGGTTCTATCCATTATTCCGGTCACGGTTATTTGTGCCTTTCTTCGGATATGAGATACTTTATCTATATTTTCTTCTTCTATTTCCAAAAGGGTAACGTTCACATCTACATTCCGTAGTCTCTTTTCATATTTCTCTATCGTTTTTATTAAGGAGTTTTTTACTCCTTCCTCCCAATCGCTGATTTTCACAAGTTGGTTGAACTCAAGGTCCCATATCATGGAACCAAAGTCTTCTCGGCCGATAACTTCCCCATGGTGAGAAAGAATCAGTAGCATGATGTGTTGGGCTATCGATTCCTGATAGGAACACCTTTGCAATTTCTTGGCAACAGCCGATTGCAATTGTAATGGCATTTTCAGGTAAGTCATACTATTCTTTTATTTTATTCTATTTCGCAAATATACTCTTTTCCTTGTTAGATGCCAATAAAATGCTCCTAAAAATTTGACGGTTTCAGAAATAATTCATATATTGCGCACGGTCACAAAACCAAAAGAGAGCTATAAAAAAAGTATGATATTAAAAAGTAAATTCTATGGCAATCTACAATTATGGAATTGGAGGCAACGAAGTAAAAGTCGATGCGAACGAATCCATCGCGGAAATCCCCTCCAACCGAACTTTGATAGTTCAAAAACTGACAGATGAAGCTCCTGCGGCTCCGGAAAGCGTGTATGGTTTGGAAACCATTGAAGATGTGTTCCAACGTTTTGAACCAACAGTTGACTTATGCCACGTGGATGCGGAAGGTAATGAAATCAAGGAAATCATGACATTCACCGGACTTGGAGACTTCGGAGCCAAGAAGATTAAAGAGAAGAGTGATTTCTTGAGTAAACTTGACATTGAGAAAGAGCAGGGCGTCAGAATAACTCGCCAGCTTACTTCCAACCGCGCTTTACAGAAAGCACTTGAAAATCCGGAAGTCAAAAATGCCATTATGGACGTGATTGAATCATCAATCGAGGAGATTCTGGCAAATCAAAAGAAAGTAGAACTTTAATCTTTTACTAAGATGAAGCAGGAAACTCAACAACAGACAGCCAGTACGACAACCTCACAGAAAGTCGTATCACAACAGGCGCAAAAGTCATCTGCATCGGCAATAGACAAACTCAAAGAATTTGGTGGCTTCGCTTTTCTTGAAAATATCATAGATGGGTATTCCAATCTTAATCCGGCACGAAAGGCCCGTCGCAACATCTTCCTCACGGATGAACAGTGGGAAAATGAACGTAAGGCCTTGGTTAATCGCTTAAGCGTATGGCTCAAACTCTTACGTGAGAATGACACTGCCGAACAAATGCGGGACAAGGCCAAAGAAACCGCAGAAAACGCCGAGAACCTTCTTAATCATAACTTGAAGAATGCTCTTGCCAGGACACGGGAACTTGAAAGCGCATATCGCACTATTGCGTTCTTTTACAAGAACACGGAAAGTGATAAGGTGAAGAATGTCACCATTGTCAATGCGACCATGGAGCAGCTTCAGGATTTGGACAATACCATTTTCGCTGACCACATTAGCAACGAACTCAAACAAAATTTTGACCGTCTTGACCTGCGTCGCAACTACTCCTTGCTTGTCGTTCCTGGATATATAGGCTCAAATGCCATTTTGGATAAGTGGTCTAAAATGGCATACGAGAACAAGGTTTTTCTTGTTACAGACTTTCAAGACCTTGAAACTCCGGACGATGTAGTAGATATATTCTTCAATGCCAATCATACGAGTGGAGATGTGTTCAAATCGAATACTATTATGACCTGTAACTGGTTGCTTGGTCGTCAAAGAGAGGAAAGCGTTGGAGAAGAAGAAAATCTTTATATTCCGCCATCTTCTTCACTTGCCGGAAAAATATACAACACCTTAATGTCTCAGGTAGTAGCCGGAAAGAAATTTGGTGGACTTAATGAAGTAGAAAGTGTACGCTTCGACCTTCGCAAGAGCGAGATTTCCGAGCTTGAACGTATGGGTCTTGTGCCGATGGTGAACGAGTACAGCAAGGTTATGGCTTTCTCCGCCAAGACATTATTTAATGGAGATAATCTTGGCTTGCAGACCTACTCCGTAGTTCGTGTATTCGACTATATAACGAAGGTACTGATTGATTTCCTGAACCGTCGGGCATTTGAAAATTGGACTACTCGCACGGAAGCAGATTTACGTGGTCAGGTTGTGAAATTCCTCGATAGTGTAATGGGACCGAACAAACTCATCGAACGCTTCAAGGTTATGAAGATTGAACAAGACCCGAATCAGAAAGACCGTGTGCTTCTTGACATCCACATCACACCGTATTTCCCGGCAAAAAGCTTCGTGATACAGCTTGCCGGTCATAAAGGCGATAATCCGGAGGATGCTATTTGGGAAAGCGAATATCATCAAGAATAGTATTGAATAATTTTAAATTTACAGATGGGCATAATGTATGTCCATCTGTAAATTATTTATTCACTTATTTGAATAAAGAAAAGAAAGAGTATTGGATAAGAATAGGTGTCCGTAATCAGATGAGTATCCTCAATAGCGTGGCGAAATCGGACAAGCTCTTGCACACTTTAATGTAAAAGTGAACGAGGGTTAAGCCAAAGGAGCCATACTCTTTTAGCCTCATGCTATATCGCATATTCACAGAAAAAGCATTATTTATGCAGCTTGCCAGTCATAAGGATTGGTTGCTATGAAGGTACAATACTGGACGGTAAATATCATCAAGAATAAGTAAAACATTAACGAGTTGTATATTTGCCACTTTAGACAAATATTTCTCGTTCATATAATAAAAAGGTCTGAAATGGAAATTACTTTGCAGCAATTTGAGGCAATGTGCCAAAATCGACAATTACATAATGGTTATGTTGAAGGTTTAGGATGTGTATTTTGGCGGTCTCGCTATGTCATATCATCTGATACCACATCTACTGAATCATTTTCCACACCTTTCTATGAATTGGTAGTGATAAAGGATGAGAAAAATATTGAAAGTGGATTGCAACCATTAGAGGGGCTGATAGACAAGGGAACTACTGCTTTGTCTTTATATGGTATTGCAAATTCTTTTGAGCAATTATCTCAAAAACCTATTGTCATTGGAGAAAAGTATATTCAGATAAACAGACAAGGTACTTTGGTTCGTAATCCCAATAGAGTATATACAACAAAAGGTGAAGTTGCGAAAGGTGTAGGTAGGAAAATCTATTTTGCAGGGCTTATTATTGATACAGCACTATGGATTTCTGGTAAACAGACTTTTTCCGAGGCGGCATTAAATATGGGAGTGAACACGGGTATTTATATTATCGGTGCTTATTGCCCTCCAGTTGGAATTGCTCTTGGTATTTTATGGTTCATAACCAGTGTTTCAAAACGTCCATATATTTCCCCGCCAAGTTATGAAGAAATACATGGTACTATTACTCCCGCAGATGCAACAAGAGTTGACCGTCCTTATTATTGTGAACCAATGAGAGTCAGGCCCAATCATAAAAAACATATATTAAGACAAGGAAAATGATACCACAATACAATGAATATAAAACGTAATACATCCTCTTTCAAAGAAAAAAATAGAGTTTCATTTTTCGATAATATATTTTATTGGATTTGGACAACTGTACCGTCAAAGGGGTTTCCTGACCGTTCTTTTGTAGTTGTTACGGTATGTCAATTTTCTTATGTGTTGCTTTTTGTTTCTATTTTGTTGACTCTATTTGATGACCAAGTTCAACTTTGCATATATGACAAACCAGAACCTATAGCTATTCCCATGCTTATATTGTTGATAATATTATCTTTTATCAATTTAAAAATATATGATGAGAAAAAATATCAAAAATTGGAACATGACTTTAGACTGATGTCTGTTCCACAAAGAAAAAAATATAAAAATATTTTTTTTCTTTTCTTGTTGACTACCATATTAGTTATATTAGTTGATATAATGCTTCTTTATTCTTATAATTCTCACATGAATAATTTAACATGAAGTTTTCTTTATATGAAATCATTAGGGTCTCATTCAAATTGACTTCTCTTATCGCAATCGGAAACTATCAGGGATTTGATGTAGATGTGCAGCAAGTTTTCTTCGTGTAGAAAGTGTTCTTTTTTCAAATTGGATATTTTTCCCATAATATAGCAATAAATAAGCAATTAATACGTCGCTTTCTGAAATGCAAATTTATTGGCAACGTAGTTTTTATATTCTGTCTATTGTTTGTAAAGCATAAAAATGTATATTTGCAACAGACCCAATTGCTCTATATCAAAACAAATGAAAGAGAATGGAATAGCTGTATAAATACTTACAGCCTACCTTGGGATATTATCGTCAATTCAGAAAAGAAGAAGTTTATCGAAAGCTAAAATAAAAATATTTCCTTTTACTGATTTTTGCAGATTTATTTTTATAACATACTATATAATAGTGAAACAGAAAGAAAAGAAAGCTCGAAATAGGAGGACAAATGAACAAATAGACAAGGAGGTAATATCCGAACTTGAAAAGCTTGTAGCTGAATATGGTTTTGGTAATGTCAATTTGAGTGCATTGATGAAAGCTGCAAACATAGAAGCTAATGTGTTTTATAGAAGATACGGCTCGATGGACAATCTTTACGACAGGCTTGCCAAGCAGTATGATTTCTGGATCAATGATGCTATTGACGTTTCCAGCCTGAACATATTGGGACCTAAAAAGTTTTTTGCGGAAACATTCAAGACCCTTTATAGGAACTTGTCTGATAACACTGTAATGCAAAAGTTGTTACTTTATGAAATGTCGGTTATCAATGAAACGACAAAGAGAACAGCAGAAACACGGGATATTATGAATTTAAATTTGATTGCGTTTTATGACAATCTGTTTAAACCGGCGAAAATCAATATTAAAGCTATTATGGCGAATCTGATTGGAGGAATTTATTATCTGATACTTCATAGGAGGTGTGCGAAAACCTGTACAATAGATTTTAGTACTCAAGAAGGGGAAAAGGTCTTTTTCGAATGGATAGATTATCTAACAGATACCATTTTTGACAAACTGGAAGCGTATGAAAGGAATAGAAAAGCAGCTCAAGAAATGTTATCTGACGGCATAAGTGAGTTTAAAATATGCAAATATATGGGTATCAATAAAAATGACTTGAGAATACTGCTTTCAAAATAACCATAGAAATTCACGAGAACTTTCAAAAGAGTCTAAAAAGTACATATAAGTGATTATGGACTTAATAGTCTAATCAGGCCATTGGAGCAAGGGGTATTTGACATTAGCTATTGTCGGTTACTTTTATAATTTTTTTCTATATCCATCTGTATAAGGACTGATAGCCTGCTACAAGAAAAATCTGACACGCTTTGTGTAGCGCGTTACATAAAGTGCGTCAAGTTATTTTTCAAAGGGTACACGAACAGACTTGAAATTGCGGATAATGATATAACTATTCACAGTTTCAAGATAGTCTTTGGATCTTAGTCCTGCATGTCCGTTCTCCTGTTTTATTATTCCCTGCTTTAGCGTTTTCTATTCCTTTTTTATATACTTCTATTTATCGCTTTTCTGCTGCCGTGCAACCTGCCGTGGATTGAATTTTTCCGCAAAGGTAATCGCCAGTCCCAGTCGTGTCAATGCCGGCATTCAGCCGCAAGTGAAGCGCAAAAATCTTCCTCTCCGCTGGTGAGCGTATTTTTCCTCTTCAGCCTTGCCAAATTGTTCCTGCCGCCTTTGGATGCAGAAAAAATCATCCCGGAGGTCGCAAACAGGCCAAACAGAGGGAAATAAAGAATATTTATAAACTAAGGTAACGGTAGGATTAACCACCTGCCACAAAAAGAATTTATTATGTTATACGTTCACACAATTGGTCGCATTGGCAAGGATTGCCAGGTTATTACTGGAGCACACGGTTCATTCATTGCATTTGATATTGCGGTAGATGACTATTCACATGGAAACAGCATCACTACTTGGGTAAGGGTACGGAGTAAGAAAGAGAACCATATTCGACTATCCGAATATCTTACCAAAGGACGGTTACTGCTCATTGAAGGGACACTTTCGGCTTCACTGTGGAAGGATAAGGATGAAAACTGTCAGATTCAACTATCCATTACGGCAGACACATTGGAGTTCATCAATACCGGAAAGCGTGAGGGTACAACTTCAGAAGCAGAGAGTCCGACAGATGCCGCAAGCAATGTACCTGTACCACCGGTAGCTATGCCGCAAGAGGACAAGGAAGACTTGCCGTTCTGATGATGTGCATATAGAGTATTGAACAACAATAAATACTAAATGTAGTATTTACTAATTATAGTAAAGTAGGAAGTTAGTGAGTTACCTATTACTGAAAGTAGTATTTACTACATTTAGTCTATTAGTATTTTAGTATAGTAGTAAATACTAAAATACTCTTTTTAGTAAAATAGTATATACTAATTATAGTATTTACTAAGAATAGTATTATCTTTGTATCGCATATAAAGACATCAAATTATGACAAAAATTATAGCTGTTTTGAATCATAAGGGTGGGGTTGGCAAGACAACTACCACCATCAATCTTGCCGCTGCTTTGCGACAGAAGAAAAAGCGTGTACTGGCTATCGACATGGACGGGCAAGCAAATCTTACAGAATCGTGTGGTCTCTCCATTGAGGAAGAACAAACGGTGTATGGGGCAATGAGAGGTGAATATCCCTTACCGGTTATCGAACTGGAGAACGGACTTGCTGTTGTGCCGTCCTGTCTCGACCTGTCGGCGGCAGAATCCGAACTGATAAACGAGCCGGGACGTGAGTTGATACTGAAAGGTCTGATTACGAAGTTGCTTGACAGTCGGAAGTTTGACTACATCCTGATTGATTGTCCACCTTCACTGGGCTTGCTGACACTCAATGCCCTTACCACAGCGGACTTTCTGATTATTCCGGTGCAGGCACAATTCCTCGCCATGCGCGGAATGGCGAAGATTACAAGCGTAATTGAGATTGTCAAGGAACGCCTGAACCCGAACCTGAGTATTGGTGGCATTGTTATTACCCAATTTGACAAGCGCAAGACACTCAACAAGAGCGTAGCTGAAATTATCAATGACTCTTTCTGTGACAAAGTGTTCAAAACGCTTGTACGGGACAATGTGGCACTGGCCGAAGCTCCTATAAAGGGAAAGAACGTCTTTGAGTACAATAAGAACTGCAATGGAGCCAAAGATTATATGGCTTTAGCACAAGAGGTTTTGAAATTAAAATAAGACAATATGGGCAAGAGTGATTTATTGAAAGACAGTATGAAAAGCGGACTGGACGGATTGCTGTCATCCACGAAGAAATCTCCGCAAAAGAAGGAAGCCACACCACTTAAAACTGAAAAAGAGCCTGCGGTACATTGCAATTTCGTTATCGACAAGAGTGTTCATACGCGTATGAAATTCCTTGCTATTGAGAAGAATATGTCATTGAGAGACATTGTAAATGAGGCGATGAAGGAGTATTTGGAAAAAAACGGTAAGTGAGGGTATGTTCCTCGCTTACCGTTCTTTTAAATCTGTGACTTCTGTTAGTACGTTATGCCGATATGTATTGCTACATATCAGTCATTGACAACCCTTTGTATGACAGGGAATAACCTTTGAACTCTCCCGTTGCACGCATGAAAGCGGCTGCTTTCGCTTCCAGTTTTTCCATGTCGATATTTTCGGCCTTGCGTTTGACTTCGAAAAATGTCGCCGTATCGTCCAGTTCGTTTTCAGCTACTATGTCTATTTCGTTCTCACCCTTGCGGTCCCACCAGCCTCCGATACGCGTATAGACTTGCCGTTCTATCAGTACACGCTTAAAGTAACGTTCAAGCATCAGACCGCTGAAAGTTTCATAATCCCGACCTATAATCATCTTCACACTTCCATAGTTCTCTATCTCCAGCATATAGCTGTACTTGTAGATGAAGCGGAACCAGAACGTGAAAAAATTATCCTCGATGACATACCGGACATTCTTGGCGGAACTCTTCTCGAACAGCGGTTGCTTCTTCGATATGATTTCGTATTCTTTTTCCAGCTTGGTAAGATAACCGCCGATTTCCTTGCCTACCACGTTTTCAATTTCCGAACGGGATGTTTTTCCTCGTGCAATGGCCGATAGTATGGAGAAATAGATTCCGTAATCCTTGCCGAACTCTTCGATAAGAATCGCTTTACCCTCGCCCAAAAATATGGAGTCGGCCTTTATAATCTGGTCGAGCATAGTCGTTTTGGTTGTTGCTCCTGCATCCACGAGTAGTTGTACATACTTCGCCACACCGCCCGTGAAAGCGTACAATGCCAGCAGATCTTCCGCCGTGTAGCCGGGGTTGTATTCCGAAAGAATATCTTTCAGAACAGTTGGGGTAAACGGACGCACAGTCATAAAGCGCGACTGCCGGTTATACAACGGCTCTTTCTTATCCTTGAATATCTTTGTCATCATGGAATAAATCGAACCACAGACAATCAGGTTAATACGGGACTTCGGGCTGTATAGATCCCAGATGCGCTGCATATCGCTGAACACCGATTTGTTCACACGGAAAAACTCCTGGAACTCGTCGATAAAGAGTGTGATGGGACGTTCTGCCGAAAGTTTCATCAGGTACTCGAACACATCGGTAAAGTGTTCGGCCCGCCCCATGGTTGGGACTCCCAACTTGTTCTCTATTTCAAGCCGGTAGTCCTCACACAAATCGCCTTCGGCTTTCCGGGCAACAAAGAAATAGAGAATCGGTTCGTCTTCGTATGCCTTCCACACGAGTGATGTCTTACCGATACGGCGACGTCCCGTTACCACTGTAAACTGAGCATTGTTTTTGGCCATTTCGCGAATCTTGCGAAGAGAGGCTATTTCTTCTGTCCTGTCAAAAAATCTCATATCCTTATCCTTTTTTATTGCTGTTTCCGAAACGGCTGTTTCCGAAACGGCTGTTTCGTTACTGCAAAAATAATGCAAATTTCTGGTAAAACAGGCAATTGATACAGATTTATTTAGCGAAATGGCTCAAAGGATTTTTATCTGGTAAGTTCCATTCCTGTTTTACACCGTCTGGTCTTACGTCCTTCCGCTTGTCCCGTTGTATCGTTAATCATCCCTTTATAGTTCCATCCGTTTTACCATCCGCCTTTCAGCGTATTCTTCCTTTTCTATATTCTTTTAATGCCACTCATCCGGTCCATTCCTGCCATCACCGGTTGGTTTTCCAGACGCAAAGGTGGACTGCCGCGCTTGATTCCGTCGCTTTGAAGTGCATTTCCTATAAAATTCTTCCTTTCTGCGAAAGAGTAATTTTCCGGAAAAAGCGTCGGAAATCGCTTATTCGTCAGTCCTTGTAAAGCATCTGTAAATCCCAAGCGGTTCAGGCAGAAAAGAGAACCGAACAAAGGGAAAATAAAAAATTAAATATTAAAACCAATTAAATTTTTATGATTATGGAAGCAACAGCAATTCAATCAGTAGAGAAAAACATCACAATGGTAGCATTGGCAAACGTGCAGCCGAGCAATTACAACCCACGTAAGAATTTTGACGAAGCGAGCCTTGCAGAACTTTCCGAGAGTATTCGTCAGCAGGGTGTGTTACAGCCTATTGGAGTACGCCCGATAGAAAACAACCGCTTTGAGATTGTTTTTGGAGAACGTCGATATCGTGCCTCCCTCATGGCAGGATTGGAAGACATTCCGGCTGTCGTTATGGAAATTTCAGACGAAGTTGCCGAAGAAATGGCGGTAACTGAAAACCTCCAGCGCAAGGATGTTACCCCGATAGAGGAAGCAAATGCCTACCAAAAGCTCATTGATAGTGGTCGCCACGATGTGCAGTCTTTGGCGGTGCAGTTCGGTAAAAACGAAAGCTATATCCGCACACGGCTTAAATTCGTTTCCTTAATGCCCGAAATCGCACAGCTTTTGGAACAGGACGAAATCACAATCAGCGTAGCGAGCGAAATTTGCCGTTATGGGGAAGATATTCAGAAAGAGGTGTACAACAAGCATCTTAAAGAGGGGGTGCAGTACAATAGTTGGCGAGGAATGAAAGCCTCTGATGTTGCACGGAACATCGAACGGCAATATACCACCGACTTGGAGCGATACGCATTTGACAAGACCCTCTGTCTGTCGTGTCCTCACAATACAAATAATATGATGTTATTTTGCGAGGGCGGTTGCGGAAATTGCGCCAATCGTACTTGCCTTGCTGAAATGAATGCGGCATACCTCACGGAGAAAGCCGTGCGCCTTATGGAAGAACGCCCTGAGGTATCCCTCTGCTATGAAAGTTTCAACAGCAATGAAGCCGTAGTAGAACGTCTTACCGCCATGGGTTACGAAGTGGAAAGCCTTAACTATTATGCAAAGGCATATCCCGAACAGCCCGAAGCACCCCGAAAAGATGAGTACGACACCACCGAAGAATACGAACAGGCACAGAGCGAGTTCGAACAGGATTTGAACGATTACACGGAAGAATGCGAAGAAATCCGTACCCGAAGTGAAGCAGGTGAAATCATCCTTTATTTCCGTATTGAGAGCAAGGACATCGTACTCTGTTATGTTCCGAAAGTTACCTGTACTACCAATGACACAAAACAGGAGCAGACGCTTTCACCGGTAGAGAAGTTGGAAAAGCAAGACAAACGCAACAAGGAAATTGCCCTTGAAAAGACTGTAGAGGACACAAAAAAACAGATTTTGGAGGTTGATATGTCCGATTGCAAGTTTGGGCAAGACGAGGACAAGATGATTTATTTCTTCTTGCTATCATCCCTCCGCAAAGAGCATTTCGAAGCGGTAGGTATCGAGGAAAAAAAGCCTTATTCCTACCTTACAGATGAAGAAAAGATAAACATCATTGCCAACCTCACGAGCAAGCAGAAAGCGATTATTCGCAGGGATTTTCTAATTGCTAATTTCAAGAACGCATACGGCAACAATGCCATTGCATCCCTCTTGCTTGACTTCGCACAAAAACATATGCCCGACCTGTTGGCAGACATCAAGAACGGACATAATGAAGTGTATGAGAAGCGTCACCAACGTATCGAAGAGAAAAAAGCCGTTCTTTTGGTGCAGGAACAAGCAAAGCAGGAAGCGGAGCAATCTGACAAACAGCAATCCGAAGTAGGGATGCAGACCGAAGAACAGCCACAAGAGGAAGATATTGCAGCTTAACCATAATCAGTAACCAACGAATAGAGGGTGGAGTAATCTGTCCTCTATTCGTTCCTAATTTGTAATTAGATTAAGGTGAAGATGTTCACGGACAACTGCTCCAAACCGTTGTCGGGCGGCGTGTCTGCCGGGCAAACCCGCCATCCGCGCGATTATGCCTTTTCTATCCCATTTATAGCTACCTCCCGATACCCCACCGCCACCCGTCTCCATTTATACCTATCAGTTTCCTCCTTTTTATCTTTTCCATCTTATTCCTTCTCCGGTCCCTTCCTGTCCTCGCCGGTTGGTTTTCCAGACGCGAAGGTGGACTGCCGCGCTTGATTCCATCGCTTTGAAGTGCATTTTTATAAAATTCTTCCTTTCTGTGAAAGAGTAATTTTCCAAAAAAAGCGTTGGAAATAGCTTGTTCGTCAGTCCTGTAAAGCATCTGTAAATCCCAAGCGGTTCAGACAGAATATAGAACCGAACAGAGGGAAGAAAAATAAATCATTAAAATTTCATGACAATGGACAACATCAAAGAAAGCAAAGAGTACAAACTTGCCAAAGAATGGGAAATGGCAGTGAATAGTTTTAGTTTCAATCCCAAGCGTTTTGCAGCCGCTATACCTGATATGCACCCCACACTGCAACAGAGCCTCTATAGGTTGTTTAAGGAGTGCATCATTGTGATGGCGGATGAGACACGTCGCTATGATGACCGCAATCGTGCATCACATGAAGAAGCAAAGTGTCTTATGGAATACCTCAAGACAAATGGAAAGCATATCCCATTAAAATAATAAAATAACAAGCGTATGAAAACACAAGAAGTACAATTTGGTGGCAATAACTATCCTTGCCGTGTGGTGGAATCCAACGAGGGTGAAGAACTCCTTATCGGCTCGATTACCTTGCTCGATGCCCTTCAGCCCGGTAGTTTCAACGATGAAAACGAAGGCTTCGCAAGCAAGGAAGCCGAAAGAATCTATGACGAGGTTTTCTTCTTTACCGACATGGCAAACCTACGACTGACAGACGTAGAATTGGTTGCCGAACTGAAAAAGGACAACCCGGAATGGTTCGAATAAAAAAACAATAATCATCTTAAAAATAGCATAGTTATGGAAAAAGAGTATGTAATACAAATAGCACAGACCATTCAAGAGCAGTTGATAGGACTTACCCCTATGTCCGTCCTCATGTCATGGGGTATCGCAGAGTTTGCAGCCACCATCTTCAAAGGCCTGCCTGCACTTCGTATCAAAGTAAACGGACTGTTACACACCGGATACGTCATTATTGCACTTAATGGGTCGGACTATTATGAGGTATATCTGTTGAAAGGCAAAGATGCAGAGTGTGTCAATGAAGAAGTTTGTTACAACGAGTTAGGGGATGTCATTGACAGGGCAATTGAATGCGGTACTGACAAAGAGGAATACGAAAAAAAATGCCATCAGCAACTCACCCAATTATTAAGCAGGTAGCTCTCCTGATAAACCAGAAGAAGAGATTAGTTAGTAGTAAACCGCCAGTACGATTGTACTGACGGTTTTTGTTGTTTTTATTTACATTATATGTCAGACAGCCGGATTTTTATTTCGCGTTGCGCTTATTCTGAACGTCTTTTATCATCTCTTTCACATCTTGCCCCACTTGTACGAAGTTTTTATATAGGATGCGCTCCCGTTCCTCTCTCGACTTGAAAGTGTAGAACTTCGGCAGCGGCACATACGCCGCTTCTTCTTTCTTGATTTCTGCCATATCAAAATCTGTTTTGCAGAAGAACTTTGTAGTCTTGAACTCTTCCGATTCTTGAATATTCATTGAACCGCCCATACCTGTTTTCGTCTTCACAAAGTCCCGTGCCGTCTGACCGCATATCCATCCGGTTGCCATATCCGAGATTTTCGAGGCAGGCACAAGGTTATCCATATTCTCATTGAGATTGATACTTGTTTTGTCCCGGTCAATAGTCACGCCTTTTTTGACCTGGACCACCTTGCCGAAGATGTCATTGGACAACCATTCCAGCGTTTCTTTGGCACGTGCCGAGCCGCTTACCACATTACCTACCGTCGTAATGATCTTTTGCATACCTACCTTACCATAATCGGCTTCCAGTTGCGGTAGTTCCTGAAAGCCGAGCGTTACACTCACCTTATTGCTTCGCGCCGTACCTATCAGGCGGTCTATTTTGTGAAAGTAAAGTGTCGGTAACTCGTCCACTATAATACTCACAGGAATATTTTTCCCCTGCCCGGTATTCACACGGGTAACGAGACGGTTTAGGATAAGAGCGTTCAATGCACCGATGATGGATTCCATTTCCGGGTCATTTGCAATCAGCAGGTAACTCGGATTCTTCGGGTCACTCACCTTCAGGTCGAAGTCATCGCCATCCCGGTGGAATATCCAGTAGCTCTCTTTGGTTGCCAGACGCGAGGTATAAACACGTAACGTGCCAATCATACCCTCCAATTGTTCCATTGCCTTATTTTTGAAGGCTGTCTGGAATGGGCCAAGCAGCGGAGCAACCTCATTGTCAGTTTCCAGTACCTCGAAAATCGTCTGATAACTTTCATTCAAGAATGACAGAATATGTGGCATGTCCGAATACTTTCCCAGCCAATAGGCAGGTTCCACGATATTGCCGCCTTCACGGTCGCGCACGATACCTGTCGGTTTCCAGAATTTGGTCTGCGGATCTTGCTGTCTTTCCGCATATAGAGGCTTGCCGTTGGCATCGTAGGGTTCACGTTCATAATTCACGAAAAAGTAGATACAAGCGGCAAGGAAGTTTACCGCCGAGGTTTGGAAGAACTGGTCGCTTCCGCCGCCTCCCTCTTTCTTACCCTTTTGTAGGCTTTCCAATAATGTTTCCGCCGTTTCGCTGGCCGCCGCAAGATTGTTGATGTACTTTGCCTGAATTGGATTCACCCGACGGCTGTACTCCACATCCACAAAATTAATCATGTTGAACTTGCACCCTTGGGGTACTCTGCCCAGTTTCTCGTTCTTCTTGTAATGGTAGTAGAGCTTGGTCGCCAATGTAGGAAACTTGTAGTCATACACCACCATGGCGAAACCTTTGGCCGAATGCTGTCGGATAAACGGCTCTATGATACTGAAAGTCTTACCCGATCCCGGTGTTCCAACTACCCATGTTCCTCGAAAGCAGTTGCTTACAGAAATCCACCCCTTACGGAATTTACCCTTATAGTAGTATCGCATGGGGATATTTACGCTGTATTCATTCTCGACTTTTTCTTCACATTGTTCAAAACTTTCATTCTCGAAGTTGAAACGGTCTTTCATCAGTCCCTCCTTGATGAACTTTGAAATGTTGTCTAATGCGATATGTACCAGTACTACGCCAGCAATGGAGGCAATCATATAGAGAATGATATTCAGAGGTAAGGTATAAAGCCTTGTTTCCATCGTATGGCCGAACAGCCATACGGAGAGTACGAGCAGCAATAACCCACTCGTCAATGGATACACCACCTGCCGGCGTGCGTTGAACTCCAGATGCTTCTTGTTCCGCGTTCCGACACAAGTGATGCAGATAAGCAGTACCGTTGCGATTTTGCTGTACACAAGATTGCCGTCGTGGTAAATCATCCATTGTTTGATGCGTCCGTGAATGTCGGTCAGTATGCCGCCCCAGTGGTCAAGCATTGCAGGGTCAATGGCATATTCAAAGAACTCCAGCAGCACGGACACATATACCACTGTGCGGAATATTTTATAGAACCCTTGCAATTCTTTACTTTCTTCCATAAGTCAGTCTGTTATTAGTCCTTGTTTTCTACGATACCAATGATTACCTACTCTGATTACATCCATACCGAACCATGCACCATTCTCGTTCAGTTTTGTTTTTATCTTATCAAGTGTTACCGGACCGATACCCCAGATTTCCATGAGATATTGCTCGTTAAGATGAATCAGGTCTCCGATATATAATATTCCATGAGATTCAAGATGGCTTTTGATGGATGGGGTAATACCCAAACTGAATACCGGTTCCGAGAGATAGTGTACTTCTTCTGCTTGAATGTTATTCAGGGCTATTTCAAGCCCCACTTTGATTCTTTTGAGAGAATCAAGGCGTTCTTGCATCTTTTGGATGACAAGCTCGTCTTGCTGTATCTCATTGCGTAATTGGGTTGCTCTCTTTACAAGTTCGGCATTACTTCTTTTCAACTCTCCGTTAATATCCGCCATTGACAGATTACTTGTTTCAAGCTCGTTTCGTGTGCGGTCTAATTGCGTGACAAGTTCCTCCAGTCTGTCGGCATGACGCTTCAAGATTGAATTTTTTTCATTATCGGCAGTCATTTCGTCCAAAAGGTAGCCGAACCTTTTAATTTGAAAATTAATATCTTCTTTATCCAATGCTATGGAATCTGCGAGTTTTGCCAGTATTTGTCGGCATGAATTACCTTTCATGGACTTATACATGAGGACAATTCCCAATATCATCAATGCTATGCTGAAAAATATATCCGTATCTTTCATATCTTTCTATCTTTTATTCGTTTATGGTAATTATAGGGCGTACTTTGTGCGCCTGTACTTTAGGTGTTTCCTGCATTGCGCCGCTCCCCATGGAATAGAGCCATGCCTTGGCTGTCTGTTGCTTTTCGACTTCTGTGGATGTCCAGTACCAACAGTCGTTTTCATCCAGTGGTAACGGCTCACCGCCACATTGTTCGATGACAGGGTTGATTATCTTTCGCATGGTGTAGAGCAGCCGCATCTCTGCCACGGACGGTACATAGGCACTCTGCCCGTACCGCCATAGGTCGAAAACCGCTTCTGCCATTGGCGAAGCGGTTTCTTGTGTATCATACAGTGCGAATGTATTCTCATTGCCATCATAAGCCATGATGTCAGCCGATGTGCCTTGTGCGATGCCGAGGCTGTCGGCGAATGCCTGTGGAGCAATGTCCCACAGGTAAACTGCATAACCGTCCCCCTCCGTATCTCCGCGTTTTTCGGTATCGAAGACAACCGCTATCGCTTTTTTCCCCGATTGTTCATATTGTGCGTAAGGCAAAGCTGTTCCATCCTCGCAGAGGATATGTCCTGGACGAACTGCTGTATCGGGTACGTCTATATGCGTGTCACAGGCAGCGCAAAGCACGGCAGCCGTTGCCGCTGCCACCAAATGTATCTTTCGTATCATATTGCTTTCTTTTTTGTTTCCCTATTTTATAGGTAGTTTCACACCCAGCACGACACCTGCTCGCAGCACGTCCGCACCTTTTATCATCACATCGCTTTTCACTTGCCAATACAGTGTCCATCCGGCCCGTAGCACATAGTTGTGTTCGTAACCGAAGTGCAGGCCACCGAGGAACTTATTCATGTCGCTTCCGGCTGAAGCTCCGATACGCAGACTGCCATAGTGGTTGCGTCCCCGCGTCATGCACGGCTTGTAGGCCACGCCAAAACCGTAGCTGCGGTAGTTTCGCCAAAATGATTCCGAGCAGATATGCCCGCACGAAGCGCACTCTGCCCATTGTAGATAGCCGTTGACGAAGAACTCCCACGTATGGCGATAGTTCATTTCGTGTTCGTAGGCGAGCGTTATATCCATGCCGTTCTTGTAGAGTAGCCCTGTGCCAAGCGAGAGGCGTCCGCTACCTTGTTGTGCATTTGCACTTGCAGCGATACACACGCAGGTAATTATCACGATGATTGTCTTTTTCATAGTCATTCCTCCTCCAATAAATCTGCATGGAACGAATCTGCCGCCAGTATATCCTCATAGTCGATGTTCAGACTGATGTTACGGCCACTAATCTGTTTCTCCGTCATTTCGATGGTCAGTAGCTTGTCATTGGGAAAGGTCATCTTTTTCACGACAATCACATTCCGATAGCCGTGTCTGAATGTCTTGCCCGATTCCAGAACCAGAGCAGGTGTCAGTTCGATAGTCTGTGCGTTGGTTGCCTTGGCGAGTTTCTTGTCTGTCAGCTTTATCCGTATCTCATCAATGTCAAAACGGATGTTCGTCTTGTTCTCGATGGAAAAGTCTATGAAGAAGTAGTCACCCACCGAGTAGATATTGTTCAGACGCATCACCATGCGGTGTGCTTTGGTAGCTACGTTGCGGATTTTTGCAGGTGAGTTCCAGATGCGCCGTGCATGATGTGTCATGTCGGCAGTGGACATTGAGACTGCCGGATTGTTGTACGCATTACGCTCTTGTAGCAATATCTCCTTATCCGTTACTGCCTCTTTCATCCTTGTGGTATAAATCAGTGCGTATTGTGTGCGGTATCGTTCCGTCACAATGGTGACGATGGCGAGTATTTCACCATCCTCGTGTCCGCTTTCCTTGGGCTTTAGGCGAATGATGTTGTCAATGGGCTGATCGCCTGCCACCTTGTCAGTGGAAATATCCACGAAACGCACCGGTTCCGATGCCGTGATGACAGTTGTTATCTGTTCGTTCACCGTCAGTTGTTCCATTTCTTCGTAGGTAGTTTGTGCGTTAGCTTTCGGTAAAATGGAAATACCTGATAGAAGCATAATGCCAAATAAATTCCTTTTCATTGAAATACAGAGTTATAATTGAAAATTCATGATTGCTTTATTCTCTTGCGGATTGATATTTGCCTTATCTGGGATGTCATCCTGCATACAACTTGGAGATTTGTCCGTAACATCTATCTGTTCGAATATGATTTGTTTCGGAAGTATTTTATGGCAGAAATAGCTGCTGTTGAACGGTACGTTTTTCCCTTTTCCGAACTGAATACGTTTATCGAACATGAGTAATTCCAGATCAGTATTCTGGAAAAGTCGGCAGGGTGCTACGTTATTCAGCCAATAGTTGGACATCAGCAAGGCGAATGGTTTTCCGAGTTTCAGACAGCGTTCGAAGACTTCCACCTTCCGGCTGAAAGGAGGATTGGATACGAGTATATCCCATTGGGACGGTTCATAGTTGAAAAAATCCTGTCCGTTATAGATATGGGAATACACGACATGGAAACCGGCATCCTTGAATTTCTGCACAAACTCACTGTGCTTCGTATCGAAAGGACACCAGACTATCTTGCCTTCGGGTATATATTTGATAATGGGTAATACACCATATCCCGGTGTATATTTTTCATCTGTCGGATTCCCGTATAATTTTTTTAAGTAGTTTGAAGATTTCATAGGCACATGATTAAAAATATTTATATTGATTTCTTTTCCCTATTTCGCTTCATTTCTTTATCTGCCTGGCACGCGCCCAAGTACAACGTCCCGTCCGGGTCATTTGGATTTCACATTGCCAAAGAGTGCCCTTCTCCACTGTTTTGAAATTAACATTCCCGTATCTTGGTCCGTAAAAACCGGTATGTTTTTGAAAAGCGAATAAGGCAATCCTCCGTCTGTCTTCTGTTCGGAAGTTGCATATTAGGGCAAACTGCCCTCTGTGATGCCACCATTCGGTACTCACAAGTTTTCCGATAAATGTTTCGGCTTTATTTGGGGCTATATAGTCCGCATAATAAAGCCCATCCGTACCTTTGTGATATTCTGATAAATCTGTTTCCATGTCATCATCGTTTTAATTCCTTTTTTCCTGTCCGTTCACTAAATACACGAAAGTTCCGTATTTCAACTTGACTTTGTTTTTCTTGATAGCTTTGCTAATGGCATTGCTTGTTTTCTGGTAGGCATTGTTCACCGCCTGCATCCCCCATTGTGCAAGGCTGTTTCCTGTTGTACTTCCCATACTCATGTTCATATTGCCCGACATTGCCCCGCTTGCTACATCCTTGCTCGTTTCCCGGAATTGGCTGTTGGGCACATACAGCCCCTCCATGCCATCTGTATCATAGAGTGAGAGACTCACTTTCACCAATTCGTCATTCACGAGGATGCTGCTGATATTACCTTTCACGCGCCCGGATGAGAATCCGCTTACCGTAGCGTACAGGTATGTTCCCCTTGCTATCACACACTCGCCAATCTCCACATCGTCAAGCAGGCGCAACCTCACGCGCGAGCCGTCCACCGCTTTGATGTTCTCGTCAATGATGGCTTGGATGAGTTTCGGTTCACGGACATTCTTCGACAGTGTGTTAAAGTAGTCCGAGGTTGTCTTCACCTTGCGTACCACCTCGCTGGGCGGTTCGTCCGCTGATGGCGTTTTCACAGCCCGGCTCTCTTCGTTGATGGTTCCGGAGGCTGCTGCTCCTTGTGGTGGAGCAATGTTGGCCGTGTCCGTTTCTGCCGGGGGGACAGTCGCGTTTTGCCCTCTCAGTCTCGCCTCTGCGAGTGCTTTTTCCAGTTCGGCAAGTGCTTCCTGTTCTCGTGTCTTGGCAGAGGCAATTTCCGCTGCCGCAGCTTTTTCCTGTTGTTCTTCCGTGAGCAGGTCGATGTCGTCCTGCGTGTATTTCGATTCATACTCTTCCTTGTTTTTATCGGGTTCTTCCCGGTCTATGTTATCTACAGCGGAGTAGTCCTGTATCTTACCCCATGATTTTGCCATATTCTCGTATTTGCTGCCTATGCCATCGTCCTTGATCTGTGCCCCCGGCAATTCGGGGTTCAGGAACTCCGTCGTCTGCAACGCCTTGTCTTGTATTTCTATCGTTTCTGTCTGAAACAGGTCGAAGATGAAATAAGACGTGCCGAGCAGGGGGAAATAAAGGATGGCGGGAAGCATATATTTCGGCTGGCGAAAATTGATTTTCTCCAATATCTTCATTATACATCTTTTAATTGAGTTGTACATATTTGCCTTCAATGGCACAATTTCTCAGTATCTCTGCGTTGTCTTCTCCGAAAGCTAATAGGATGCTACCGCGACTGGGAGAGTCACCTCGTGCTCCGTCTGGTCGGTAGAATCGGATGCGGTGGCGTAGGAATTTCATTCCCGTCGCTTTGGGGAAGATGACGTCCTGAAACATTTTGGAATCGCAACGGTTGAATAATAATGCAATGCCGTTGCCATGTTCTGCCAATTTCCGGACGAATAGCTCGATAAGAGGACGCGAATAGGGAGGATTGAGCCACACACGCCCTTCCCATATCTGGGACAACCCATCTATGTTCTGGTCATACATGACCTCGGCAGTCGGCCACAACGGACGGATGGGAGCGCAAGGGTCAAGGTCGAATTTGCCCAATGCGTCCAGTATCTCCTTTGGCGTGTACCATTCGTCTGACGAACGGACTGATTTTTCAAGCCGTGTATTCATAAGTACTCTTTTTACTATGGTTTGTCCCCTCTGTTTTTATGTTCCCTTATTTCGACTTCCTGCAACAGCTTGTGCCGTTCCCGAAGCACAGAATCCTGCATTTCCGTCGCCGTGCGACTTGCCGGAGTGTGTCTGTACACAGTTACCAAGCGGTAGGCGTTCCATACGAAAGCTCCGATGACGAATGTAAAGACGATGACCAGAAACAGCGTCCGGTGTGCGTTGGCAAAGCCCTGCACCTTGGCTGCCGCTTGGTCGATGCGTGTCGCCTTGGCGAATTTATGCCCGGCCTGCACCTCTCGCTCGTAGCGTTCCTTGTACTGCGGGTCATCTTTGTCCGGCATCTTCTCGCCGAACAACATCCGTTTGAATCCTTTGATATTCATATCTTTGGTGATTTAATAGTTACTCTTTGTTTTTTGCTCGATATCTTTGTTCAGCAATGTGCGCCAGTTTACTATGAGCAGTCCATGCGGATTGTTGTCCGTTCTCGGCACACGTTTAAGTTGCCCTGCCGTAACCAGTTCGCGCATCAGGATATTACTCCGACGTTCGATTCGCTGCCGACCATAGTAGGTGAACTCCATATTCTTTTTATCAAAGGAGATACTGTCACAGAAAATCGAGAACACCGCGCTCGTACCCAATATATTGGAGTAAAATCCCTTTTCCTTGAGGGTATTGTACTGTGCCAGTCCCGTCTCATCGACCAGGTACATCGCTTTTTCCATCGTATAGCGGATGTATTTGTCGTCCGGTGCGAGAGTAAAAAAGTAATGGTGGAACATTTCTACGTGGCTCTTGGCCTCCACGTCCAGTGTTTCGTCCATCGTCGTGCGGGTTACGAGTATAGGTACATTTCCGTCCAGCACATACACCTTTTTCTGCGCGTCCGTCACCATTGTCCGAGCAGTCCAGATACTTGATACGCTGATGATGATACACCCTGCAAGAAAAGCAGTGCAGATGATGCCCACCAGTCGGATTTTATTCTCCAAATGTTTGATGACCATATACCTTTATTTTTTCTTGTTAGACAATCGTGTGTATTCGTCATGTAACATTGTCATGACTGTATCATGCAACTCCGTCAGAAATTTTTCGAACTTCCCGTCAAAAAGCTGTGTGTAATCTTCCCGCATGATTACATGCACGAATATCCACCAGACACGGCGGTTTCGATTCTTGGCATTTTTCTGCAATTTGACCAGTTGCAGACGATAGGTAAGGTAAGTCATCATAGGGACAATATATCGGTTGTCCCATGTAATGGCTTCGTCCAGTTCTTCATATTCCGGATCAATTCGGTGGTTAGGTGCATAAACGAGCTCTTCGCTTATGCGTTCATTTGCATAGTGCACGAAACGCTCGTTCCTGCACCATTTCTCAATTTTCTGTTGTACATTCATCTTTTGGATATTTAATATTAGGTTTATCATTATCTCATCATCGAGCCGATACCGCCCGTAGCCGTCATTTTGGCCTGCTGCGCCACACCTTCTCCAAAGTTCCGTGTAGAGAAGGCCGTGTCGCCTTCAGGTATCATCCATGCTGCCAAGTCCGGCACGAGGTTTAGGCATTTCAGTGCCACGATACTTGCCGCCATCAAGTAGCCGGCGGAGAAGAAGCTGTTTTGCAAGTAGGCCGCCATTGTCTGTTCGCTTGCTGTGATTGCCGTCAGGTTTTCTACCTGTATGCACAGTACAATGTCGAATAACAGTAGCACATAGAAGCCGACGAAGTAGAGCATTGCACCATAGAAATGTACTGTCAGATACCTTATAAGCCACTTCGCCCATGCACCTTCCCATTTGGACAACAGCGAGAACGCCCATTGTATAGGTCCGAATATTGTTAACATGCCCAGTAGGATTTGCTGGCAATAGATGGTCGCCCATTAGCCAATGTATTGAAACGAAGGGAAAATAAAAACAGATAAAATCTATATAAATACTGATTATCAATGTATTATTAACTAATGATGATTTCTGTTGTATTCCTTAAAAATCTCTATTATTCGACATTTTTGTTACCTAAAACGATACTTATATCCGGATTATTTGTTACCTTTGTATATGGATATAAATCATTGATATACAATGGGAAGAAAAAAGAAATCATTAATAGAGAAATCTCCGTTCAAGTTACGTCACCGTAAACTGGCGGACGGACGTTTATCCCTGTTTCTTGACCGTAGTGTAGACGGCGGGCATGAGTACGAGTTTCTGCAACTCTACCTCATGCCGGAAACATCTGCCAAAGCAAGGCGGCAAAATGCGCAGACACTCCGCAAGGCGGAAGATATTCAGCGAGAACGGACAGAAGCCCTGCTCAATGCGAAGGTGGGAACAGTACCGGAAAGCAAATCTTCCGATATGCTGCTGTCCGACTGGATGACCATTGTCCGCAAGAACCACGAACACCGGGAAGCACGCGACCTGAACGGAATCGACAACGCCCGTAAAAACTTGCTGAAATTCCGTGCAGATGTCAGGCTCTGTGATGTGGACAGACAGTTTTACATTGATTATATCGACTGGCTTCGTTCTTCCTGCAAGACCGCATGGGGAAAACAGATTACTCCCAAGACGGCTCATTCCTATTATACCACTTTGCGTACCGCTTTGAACGAGGCTGTACGTGAGAGACTGATTGAATCAAATCCTTGGTACAAACTGGAGATGACCGAGAAAATCAAAGTTCCCGAAAGCAAACGGGATTTTCTGACCATCGAGGAGATAAAGAAAATGATAGCCACGCCATTTTTTAACGAGCAGGTACGGCAGGCATACCTGTTTTCCTGTTTTTGCGGACTTCGTATCAGTGACATACGGAAATTGCGTTGGCGTGACATTTCCATATCAGGCGGGCAATGGCTCGTGTCGGTAGTAATGACAAAGACCACCAATCCCGTTTATATCCCCCTTTCGTCCCAAGCGGTAAAATGGTTGCCGGAACGTAATGGCTGTACACCGGATGGCCTTGTCTTTGGAGGGCTGCCCAATACAAGCAACCTTTGTGTCAGTCTCAAGAACTGGGCTGATAAGGCAGGCGTAAAGAAGAACGTGACATTCCACACGGCACGTCATTCATGTGCGGTGCTGCTGCTGACGCTCGGAGCGGACATCTATACCGTTTCCAAAATCCTCGGCCACCGTTCCGTGCGTGCCACACAGGTTTATGCAAAAATAGTAGACAAGAAAAAGGACGATGCAATCACCTTGGTTGACGACGCATTCTAAATACATTATTATATATGGCAACAACAAAGAAATCGACCAGACTCAAGGAACCGGTAAAGGTGCGCACGAAGAAGCTCGCCGACGGTTCGGAATCCTATTATCTCGACATCTATGTTGACGGAAAACGCAGTTACGAGTTCTTGAAACTGTACCTGTTGCCCGAAATCAATCCTATGGTCAAGGAGCAGAACCGGGCCACAAAAGCGGCGGTAGAGGCCATCAAATCAAAACGCATCATCGAACTGACTCACTCGAAGGCCGGACTGAAAAAGACATCCGTCCGTTCCAAAATGCTACTGGACGACTGGATGGAAGCCTATCTTGCCGAACAGGAACGAAAAGGCGCGAGAGGACTGAAACTGTTACGAACAGTCTGCCGGTTACTTCCCCTTTACAAGAAAAAGGTGAAGATGAGAGAGATTGACAAGGACTGGTGTCTGGGTTTCATCGACTGGATTCAGCACACCTACAAGACCCGGTGGGACAAGCCGCTTTCACCCAAGAGTGCAGCGGACTACGTGGGTTATTTCTCCACCGCACTCAACGCCGCCGTCCGTGCCGAGGTTATCCCGGAGAACCCGATAATGACACTTGCAGCCACAGAACGTATCAAGGTGCCGGAATCCAAACGGGAATACCTGACCATTGACGAAATAAAAGTTCTGATTGACACGGAATGCCCCCGCGAAGACGTGAAACGTGCCTACCTTTTCGCCTGTTACTGCGGTTTGAGGTTGAGCGATGTTTATGCCTTACGATGGAAAGATATTGTTCAGGACGGGGAACAATACCGGATGTCAACCGTGATGCAAAAAACTACCACACCGATTTACTTGCCTCTTTCCCGCCATGCCGTCCGTTGGCTGCCTGAAAGGAACGGTGCGGAAGACGGGCTGCATGTCTTTGCCGGACTCCCGGCAGAACCCAATATCAACAAGGTACTGGCCAAATGGATGGCAACGGCAGGAATCAATAAAAAAATCACCTATCACACGAGCCGCCACACGTTCGCCACAATGATGCTTACCCTCGGTGCGGATCTTTATACCACGAGCAAGCTGCTCGGCCATGCCAACGTAAAGACTACGCAGATTTACGCGAAAATCGTTGACAGCAAGAAAGTTGAAGCGGTGAATCTGGTTGATAACGTATTTGGCTGACATCCTGCGTTGTACTCCATTACCACCGTTTTCAGCCTTATTTGAATAATTGCCGAATTTTGACCTTTCCGGCCAGATTTCAATCCGAAGAGGTCAAAACTCGGCATATCTGTTTATCAGATACATAAACCTGAACTTATCTTCTTGATTTGGATAGATAATTTCAGATTTATGGACGCAGTTCATAAACCTCACAAAACCTTATATCTGAATTTACAGCGTAATATTTCATAGATAATATCAAATAAGTGGTTCTAAAATTTGCTTGGGCAATTCCAAATGCGTAATTTTGCATCAAAACATGAAAGTATGGATAAACTTATTGGCCGCGACAAAGAACACGCGGAACTGGAAAGATGCCTGAACTCGGACAGATCGGAGCTGGTCATAGTCTACGGCAGGCGGCGTATCGGAAAGACATTCCTGATTGAAGAATTTTTCGACCGGGAGTTTGATTTCAAATATGTCGGTGCGCATGGAATGACCACCCGCAGACAGTTGAACAACTTCCTGAATGTGCTCAACAGTTATTCGGGAAAAAAGTTCTCCCATTTAAGCAACTGGGATGAAGCCTTTTATGCCCTTGAAGAATACCTGTCGTCCCTGCCCGCTGACCGTAAACGGATTGTGTTCATAGATGAAATGCCTTGGATGGATTCGGGAAAATCCATATTCGTGTCGGCCCTTGAAAACTTCTGGAACGGCTGGGCCATGTCACAGCGGAACATCATGCTTATCGCCACGGGGTCCGCGACCTCATGGATGAAAGACAAGATTGTCGCCAACAAGGGAGGCCTCCATGCCAGAGTGACGTGTAACCTGCATCTGTCCCCGTTCACCCTGAATGAGACGGAGCGGTATCTCGCTACCAGAGGCATCGAATGGGATCGTTACCAGCTTACCCAGACATACATGGTGCTTGGCGGTGTTCCGTTTTATTACAGCCTTCTTGACCCCGCGTTGAGCCTTTCCCAGAATATAGACCGGCTGTTTTTCAATGAAGGCGCACTTTTGAAACTGGAGTTCGAGGAGCTATACAACGCCCTTTTCGACAATGCCGACCTGTACACGTCAATCGTACAACTACTCAGCGAACACGAATCGGGAATGACAAGCAAGGACATATTCCAGTCACTATCATCGAAGAGCAGCAACATAACCAAGGCGATAAAAAACCTTGAAAGGTCCGATATGATAGAGAAATGGCTTCAGTACGGCAACAAACGTCGCGGAGCCGTTTACAGGCTTACGGATTTCTTTTCGCTGTTCTATTTCAAGTTCCTTGCCGACAACCTCTCACACGATGATGAATGGTGGAGCAATCATCTTGATTCCGGAAATGTATTCGACTGGATGGGTAGCAGTTTCGAGCTTGTCTGCATGAGACATCATAAACAGATCAAGTCGGCTTTGGGAATAAGGGGCATGGCTACATCCTTGTCCACATGGCAGGTCAAGCCCAATAAGGAGGAAGGAATGCCCGGCGGACAAATAGACATGATAATAGAGCGGGCTGACCGGATCATACACCTGTGCGAGATGAAATTCTGCATGGACACATACCGTATCAAGCCCGAATACGAACGCCGGTTGCGTGACCGTTCCGGTTTGTTCAGGGAACTTACCAAGACCAACAAGACACTGGTTCATACCTTTATCACGACGTATGGTGTGGCCAATGGCAAGAACAGAAGCATCGTCCACAGCGAGGTGACGATGGACGACCTTTTCAATTCCTGACGATTATGATGATACGGCAAATAACACAACGGTTGCACGAAGTGAACACGCTTCTTGCAACTTACGGACAAGGCGTCTTGTCTTTTGAACAGGCCTTGCCGCCGTCCCTGTTCTATCAGGATTTCAACGACACGAACCTTCTTGTCAAGGAGGCAGCCTGTCTGGTAAAGGAGAACCCCGGACAACTTCTGGACTTTTCTTCTTCCCTTCTTTCGGAAACGAACAAATACCTTTCACTCGACAGGACACCGTTGCAGACAGTGAACTTTGAAGCCCTTTTCGAGGAATATCTAAGCCCCTTTGAACACCGGTACGAGGAAGCGAAAACAGCCGCCACAGAACTTTGGCGCGAGTATTCGGCAATGAGTAACCGGTTGGATTTCCTGCCTCTGGATTCGGAAGAATACAGGTCGCTCGACACGGAGTGCGGAGTAGCAAAGGCAAAATATGACCAAGCTCATGCACACGCAAACCTATCATATAAGGAATGGCAGCAGGAGCGTGACCGGAATTTCTGTGTCTGGTGCTTCAAACCGGTATTCCTCGACGTGCTGGTGGAGCGTCTGCAAGGAATCGCCGGAAGCATCATCTCCGACATCAGACGCGTGAAGGAGGGCAACCCATGAACCGTGCAGGCCTGCTGCAAGAGACCACCGCATGGATGGATACCGTTGACCTCGCCCTGTGCCTGTTCATTTACGAGGTGTGCAACGACTACCAGTTCGAGTATCTGTCGGGCAGCGACTTCGTGAACTTCCTGAACCTGAAACCCACCGAACGGGAGGTCATCGTGCGCCCGAAAGAGAACCTTCGCATCTGTTACATGGTGTTTTCCATCGCCCGTACCATCAGGCCGCGAGAGCGCGGGAAACTCTGGTCGGAAGAGTTCCTGAAACGCTGCGGCATATCCAAATCCTACTACGACAAGCACCGCAGCGATGTTTGCAACAATGCTGCCACCAAAGAGAATCAAGATTTCCGCAAATCCATCGACAAGGCCGTTGAAAACGCAAGACGGCTGAAAGGTACCCCATAACCGCCCGTCGTTTCCCCATTCAGCCCGGTATCTTCCCATTATAGCTATGCGCTATACCGTTCATACACAACGGTATGGCGCATTTTCTTTTCATGCACTTTCCCCATTCGTCCCCCATTGGCCCACCTTGGAGCAAACTTAACTTTGCATCGGAAACAGAAGAAAGGAAAAGTCTGAAAAAACAGCAGATTCCGATTCTACGAAAGTACAAGTAACAATAAAAATGAACGTATATGGAAAGTGAACGTAATTTGATGACCACCACGGAAGCAGCCCGTTACCTCGGACTGAAGCCAAGCTATCTCTACAAGATGATGATGCGCCGCGCAATCCCTTACTACAAGCCGGGCGGCAAGCTGTGCTTCTTCGCCAAGGAAGACCTCGACGCATGGCTGAAACGGGTACGGGTGAAATCGCAGGTCGAGATCGACAGCGAGGCATCCCACTATCTGGTAACACATGAGAAAAACAAATGATTCATCAACCTTTTTTAGAACAATGCAGTTATGGACAATTCAAAGAACATGGAACCGGGTATCAGGAATGCCACGGTTCAGGAATCCCCGAACAAGGAACAGAGAAAGAAAGAGAGCAGACCCGTAATCAGCGCGAAGGTACAGACCATTCTGGACTTTCTTCGCGGCTGTTCCCCCTACGAGGCCGATTCCATACGGGTAATGGTCGGTTACGGGACGGGCAACGGCGATACCGCAACGATTGAGGCGACGGACATGTTGGCTGTCAACCGCTTTCTCAATCACGGGCTTGCCAAAGAAAACGGAACAAGTAACGAGGCCGTGATGAAACACCGTCAGGAACGTGCGCAAAAACTGTTGGAAGCCGTCAAGGATTTCGTTGACATCGGCCAGCTCTGCCGCGTCAGCATCGTGCTGATGAAAATCTCTTCCGACTTCAAGGCGGTGGAGGACGCACGGGGACACCTGCAATCCCAACCCGCCGCCAACGTGAACCGGAACTGATGTCAAAACCGGAACGGGGTATCGGACGGACAAGGAAACTCCCGCACGCACTATCTCATTGAAACTGTTGTAGGTTTTCCGATACTCCATTCCCTTATTTTTTATTGAATTATGCAAGAAAACAAGAGGAACAAGGAAACATCCCTTTTCAAAAAGCCGCAGGGCTTCCGTACAGTCCGCATCCACTTTACCGCAGAGGCAATCGAATGGCTCGGAGGGACAACGAAAGATGACGACGGCAATACAATCGGCAACCATACTCTTTTTTATGACCTGCTCTCACGGATGCGACTGTCCCCCGGCAGGGGCGATTCATTCCGCAGGCCGCAGGAATTGCAGCCCGGACAGTTCCAGTTCTCGGAAACCAGACTCGCGGAGGAATGGAACATAGGGAGAAAAAGAATCCGCAATCTCCTTGCAACGATGGAAAAGCTGGGCATGATAGCGGTGGACGCTTCCAAAACCGCTTCCGTCGCTTCCATGACCTGTGTCGAGGAATGGACGGACTTTCAGAACTTCCACGTCGTAAACCTTTGCAATCCCGCCCTGAATGGTATTCGAACGGCATCTGAACGGCCTTTGAATGGCATTTTATCCGGCAGCGGAGGCACGCCGCAGGAGAGGTGAAAACGTCTTTCAGTTTCGAGATATGCCAAGGTATCACCTCCCTTCGGTCAGTCATCCCTTGGCGCTCTCGCGGCTCACTGGCAGTTCGCCGGTGGCGGCGCTCGCAGGCTCGCACCGCTTAACCCTTATAAAACAACAGTTATGACAGAAGACAATAAGCAAGACACATCATTTCCGTCCGGCGGCAGCCGCACCGAATACATCGGAGCCAAAGTCACCGTGGAACAGAAACAGTACATCCGCCGCCTTGCCGCCGAGTGCGGCATGACCGTCAGCAGCTACGTGCTGGCAAGAGCTTTCAACTACAGGCCGAAAGCGAGGCTGACGGCAAGGCAGGAGGCGGTCATGGAGACCCTTATAGGATGCCGCAGCGACCTCGTGAACTACACGTCCGCGCTCCGTGGCATGAACCCCGAAAAGCGCAGACAGATGTTTAACAGTTACCCTTTCATGCTCGAATGGCTCAAGGAACTCGGCAGGCTGGCCGAGCGTGTCACGGACGTGCTCGACAAGGTACGGTTTTCCAACCGCCTGCCCGACGGGACAAGGAACGGTGAAGACAGGGAGGACGAGCCATGATAGGGAAAGCGAAATCCATCTCCCACGGGATAAATGACATCAGGTACATCACGGGAGAATCGAGGAACAAGAAACATCCCGAACGCATCTTCCACGTGGGGGACAATCTGCTGCCGCCCGGTCTGGATGCCACGGGTATATGGGATTCTATGCGGCTGACGCTGGAGAAGTCCAAACGGGTCAAAAATTCCGTCATCCGCATCGAGGTCAGCCCTGCGCCGGAACACACCAAAGACTTTACCATCGACGACTGGCAAAGGTTGTGGGACGACTTCACGGATGAGTTCGACAACATCGAACTGCTTGACAAGAACGGCAAGACCTATTCCCCGAAAACCGCCCTCAAAGGCAGCAAGGGCACGGTGTGGCTGCATCTGGAATCCAAGAGCGGCATTCCCCACCTTCACGGTGCGTTCTGCCGTATCGACGAACGGGGGAATATCAACAACGACCATGACATACACCTGCGGGCACAGCGGGCAGCCGAGCGTGTGGCCCTGAAACGGGGCTGGACGACTGCCGCCGAAGTACGTGAGACGAACATCGGGCAGGTGAACCGGGACTGCATGGAAACCCTGCAATCCATGGAAAGCTGGTCATGGGACGAGTACGTGGCCAGACTCCGGAGCAAGGGATATGAGTTTTGGGAGCTGCGCGACAACAAGAAGATATTGCGCGGTTACGTGCTGAAGAAAGGCAACGCCAGATACAAGGCTTCCGAACTCGGCAGGGGGCGCAACCTCATGGCGACCAAACTTGAAAGCACGTGGAAAAAGCTGCACGCGGCTCCCAAGACAAGGACTGTTTCGACACAGCCCGCCGCAGGGAAATCTATACCGACTACACCCCGGACGATTCCGGTTCACGCACAAGGAACGACACCGGTTCCGCAATACACCGGCTATCGTCCCGGTACCAGCCCGTACCATATCGACATCGACGGGGAAAGCCGCCGGTTCTTCATTCCCGATGAAGCGTTGGACGTATTCAATGACGAGTTCGACTACCGGGAGACAGCCAACAGCCGTGACCTCACGGACATGGCTGCGGCACTTTTCGTCGGGATGCTCGATACTCCGGCGGTTCCTTCGGGAGGTGGTGGCGGCAGTTCCAACGACCTGCCTTGGGGAAGACGCGAGGACGAGGACGAACGGGAATGGGCACGCCGGTGCGCCCGTGAAGCGGCAAGGGTAATCGGAAAGAAACCGAAGACAGGACGAAAAAGATAACAGCCTATGAATAAAAAATTCGATTTCTCGGAAATAGACGGGGCACTTCCGACTGCCGAAAAAATGCAGGAGCAAGACCGCATAATCGATGCGCTGAAAAACAATTATGAAGCTGTCCGCATTCTTAGTGCCAACGTGGAAAAGCTCGAAAACAGACTTTCGGAAGCCCTGCCCAAAATGGACGGGGCTGTTTCTTCCCTGCGTGGGGCAAGCACGGTCACACTCGGCGAGGAAGCGAGAAAGACGCTTGAACAGGAGGGAGAGAAAATCTGCCGGAAGATGGCCGACAGGATGGAACGGGAATGCGCAAGGCTAGCCGGACGCCTCTCGGCGAATGACCGTGTGCTTATCTCCGCAACCGCTTTCTGGTGTATGGTAGAGGCAATCATCTCCCTCGCGGCGGCTTTCGTTTGTACCTGCGCCGCGAACGCTCGTCTTATACATAGCATATTGCTGTGGGAAGTACTCGGCTGTACCGCTGCTTTTCTCGTTGTCTGTGTCACGTTGACCATTTTTATATGCCGCAAGTTAAGACGAGAATGAAACATTACCAATTAAATAAATATAAGTATGACAACAGTAAAGGTGAAATTCCGCCCGTCAACAGTCGAAGGCCGTCCGGGCACTATCGTTTATTTTGTAACTCACCGCCGTGTCGTCAGGCAAATCACAACCGGTTATAAGGTGTTCTCTCATGAATGGGATGATAAACAGTCAAGACCTGTTTCGGCACCGGCTGGCGAACGGATAACCGTTATTCAGACAATAATCCGAAAACTGGAGGAGAATTTGGAAAAGCTGAACAGGATTATTGAAAGATTCGATCTGCTACGACGAGGTTATTCATCTGAAGATATAATTATGGAGTTCCGGTGCACCGAAAAAGAAAATACCCTTTTTATATTCATGGAGAATCTCATCGAGCGACTCTGCCAATTAAATCACATCGGTACGGCCAAGAACTACCATACCGCACTCGGCAGCTTCAAATGATTCCGGGATAACAAGGACGTTCCGTTGGCAGTAATAGACCAGATGATAATGGAAGATTATCAGGTATACCTGAAATATACATTGACTGTTATAGTAAATAACTAAATATTTTTAGAGCATTGCGTATCAGTAATATATTAAATGTGATGATTTCTAGGTCTTAATAAAGAAGCAATAGTTATTTATGAGATATAAAGAACTTATCATTTTACAAAAAATAGGAAGGTAAAAATACATATAATACCCCTTTGTAGGTAATATTTCCTTATCATAAATGATTATGTATAACAATCTAATATAAATTAATATCAACTGACTACTAATACGATAGCTACACACAATAAATAGAAATATATAATTTAAGTAATATTATATGCATACAACAATTTATTAAAAATACCTAATAATTGGTATTGATGGATTTAGCTAAACAAACGAACTTTGCGGGCAAAAAATAAAGCAAGATGGAAAACCTATATGAATTGTTGGAAGAAGCAGCACATAAAGTGCCGACAAAAGGAATTGTTATTGTAAATAATAGTCAATGTGATCTTTTTCTAACTTATTCAGAGTTACGAGAAAAATCTAGAAAAATAGCTTTTATTTTAAAATCTTACTATCAAGTAAAGCCTGTCAGTAAGATAATAATCTCTGTTGAAAAATCCGAAAATTTTATATTATTATTTTGGGGATGTGTTATGGCAGGTTGTATACCCGTTTTAATGCCTTCTGTACAATTCAGTAATAAGAACTCTATTGCTTTTGAACGCCTAAAGAATGCAATTGATATATTAGGTGTAGTTACACTTATAACAAATGATATTAATCTATTTGAATATTATAAATCTTCATTTCATAAAGCTGTGTGTGTTGAAGATATTATGAAACAATTGGATTTGTTGCAAGATTATTCTTTACACATACCTAAAAGAGATAGTAAAGATTTATGTGTTATTCAGTTTTCATCAGGAAGTACAGGGGCACCCAAAGGAGTCATGCTTAGTTTTAACAATATTTTAACTAATTTGAAAATAAAAACTCTTGCGGATGAAATTACAACTGAAGATACTTTGATTCACTGGATGCCATATTTTCATGATTATGGTCTATTTGGAAATCATTTGGTTTGTTTGTATAACCAAATTACAGAAATAAAAATAGAGCCTTTTTCCTTTTTAAGAGATCCTTTGATTTTTCTAAAGAAAATTTCCGAATATCAAGTAAGTATTTGTGGCGGTACGACACCTTCAGGATTGGATTTGTTAATTCAAAAGTTAGAACAATCTAATGACATAAAAGAATTGGATTTATCTCAAGTGAAGACTCTTTCAATTGGAGCAGAAATGGTTCCATCTAATTTATACGTCCGATTATCCCCCCTTTTTCAACTTGGGTTTAATCGAAATGCATTCCGCCCTTCATATGGAATGGCTGAAACAACATTGATTGTTTCTTCCTGTTTACCGGGTTATGGAAATAAAAATATAAGAATAAATAGAGAGGCGTTCTATGAAGGGATTATCAAATTAGTCGATAAACAACAAGATTTTTGTGAATTTGTTAGTGCAGGTAGAATATTACCAGGCTTACAAGTACGCATTGTTAAAGACGGTATTCCTCAAAATAATTTAAATTTAGGAGAGATTCAAGTAAAAGGCGCTTGTGTCATGTCTGGTTATTATAATGACATACAATCAACAGATGAAGTATTAAAAGACGGTTGGTTAAGTACAGGAGATTTGGGCTTTTTTGATTATAACAATATTCTTTATATAGTAGGTCGAAAAAAGGAAACAATTATAGTAAATGGACAAAACTTTCATCCTTTTGATTTAGAAAATTGTGTCTTAGAGAAATTTGGTCTTTCAATTGAAAAAACTGTATTTACATCTTTTTATTCTTCTACAGAAAATCGTGAAATTGTACTTCATTTCTTTGTATTATCAAGAAAAATGTCGGAAGAACAAATAAGACAATTAATAAATGAATGTAACGCATTTCTAGCAGACAAAGTTGGATTTGCTCCAGAATACTCTATAAAGATAAAAAAAGGAGAAATACTCAGAACTTCTAGCTCTAAAATAAAACGTCGATCTATGGCAAAGTATTTTGAGCAAGGACAGTATAATAAATCAATTGTAAAACTAAACAAAGAATCTCATAATATGGATTATTTATTGGTTCTCAAAAAAATATGGTCAGAAGTTTTAAAAACAAACCTCATTCATATAGAAGATAACTTCTTTTCTTTAGGAGGAGACTCAATACGCAGTATGATGGCTGTTTCTAAACTTGAAGAACTGTTAAATATTAAATTAGAAAATAGTTTCTTCTATAAATATCCGACCTTAGTCTCTCAAAAACATTATCTTGAACAATATTTATTAAAAGAACTTCAATCTCCTTTAAATGAATATGAACTGTTAGTTCGAGAGTTTATCAGCGAAGAAATAGGAATTCCCTCTTTAGAAATACAATATACAGAAAATATTATAACTAAAGTGACTTCTTTTGCCGCTGTATATCAAATGATGAAGCGCTTAACTGAAGTTTTTGATAAAATAACATTAGATGATATAAAAGATAAAACTTGTATACGAGATATAGCACAAACCATTAAGGAACGCTATGCAACTCCAGAGGGGTATTCTTTTCCGTTAATGGATTTCCAAGAAACATTATTCTATCACAGTAAAAGTTTTATCCGTAATGAACCGACAGGATTAAGTTGTTATATCATTTGTCGGACACAATTGAAAGGTTTTTTTGATCCAGCATGTTGGGACAAGACGTTAAATCACATTATTAACTGTCATCCATTGTTACATTCTATTCTTTCCGAAGAGTCGGATAAACCTGAGATGATAACTCTTCCTGAATATCCGACATTTAAAAGTTCTTATGAAGATATAACTTCAATGAACAAAGAACAACAGGAAACATTCTTTTTACAAAAGGACGAAAAAGATCATGATCACAGATTTGACCTTAAAGAGTATCCTTTATTCTATTGTAATATTTATAAAACAGGGGAAGATGAACATGAATTAATTATACATATTGATCACCAGATAATTGATGGTTTCAGCTTTTTTCAATTCCTTCAAGAATTAACATCAACTTATGATCAGTTTATCGCTGGTAAAGAAATAACTGTTGAACAAGAAAAAGGTCTAACTTTTTCTGACTATGTTTTTGTGGAGAGATTCAGAAGGCAAACAAAGCGATATCAGAATGCAATGGATTTTGCCCTAAAGGTGTTTAAAGATTTACCAGAGAAAATATCTATTCCCACGAAATGTCAGCCATCTTTAATAAATAAAGTCCATTTTAATACCTTACATACGGAATTGGATTCTTTATTGATGAATAAAGTTCTTGAAATCAGTTCTCATACTTCTGGTATATGCCTTAATTCCTTACTTATGGCATGCTATTTTAAACTGATGAATTTGTGGTCTGGACAAAATGATCTCATTATCAACATGCCTGTATTTAACAGGGAACAGCATTTACCTAATGCAAAAAATATAATAGGTAGTTTTCTTGATATTTTCCCTGTCCGTATCCAAACATCTCCACAAGAACCGATTGTTTCTATTGCACGTAAGATAGAACAATTTGTACGAACCATGCTTGAGTATCCAATATCTTCAATAGAATTGTCCAGAAAAATCGCAGAACAGGAAGGCTTAAAACAAAGCTCTTTGAGTGCAATTATTTTTAGTAATTCTATCAATATGCTTCCCAAAGGTATCAGTCATTCATCTAGATATTTGACAATTGGTGCGCCTAAAGTACAGACAGGTGCACCTGGTACTTATATAGACCTTGTTATGTATACATGGGAAAATAAATGGTGTTTTGATTGGAATTATGTTCGTGAGCTATTTGATGCGGAATACATACAACTACTTTCTGAACAATTCACGTCTATGCTTAACCAATTGGTAGATGATACAAACACTAAGGGATACGAAGAGCGTTCATGTTCAAATATACTCCCTCTCTTCTATATAAAATTATTGGAGCAAACAAATAAAACAGAACATGCTTATCCTCTTAAAACAATATATGAACAGATCAGTAATACTGTAGATTTGTATCCTAATAGAGAGGCGATCTCTTATCAAGGAGTTTCTTTAACTTATACAGAGTTTTGGAAAAAAGCTAATCAGATGGCGCATTTCTTACGTTCTCTTGGAGTGGTACGAAATTCTAAGGTTGCTTTATTACTGAACAGAACGCTTGATTTGCCTATAGTACAACTTGGAATTCTTTTAGCAGGTGGGGCGTATGTGCCAATTGACCCTTCTTATCCTTCGGATAGAATACAGTATATGATAAATGACTGTGGAGCAGAAGTTCTTGTAACTCAAGGAATACATGTAGACAATATTAATAGTTCATATACCCCCAACATTAAACATTGTGTGTTACTTGATGATGATTCTATTCCTTTACCTGATACATATCGTCGATACACCGTAAATGATATAAATAGTCAATCTATGGATAATATAGTACCTTGTAATACTCCTGATGATTTGATTTATATGATTTATACTTCTGGTTCAACAGGACAACCTAAAGGTACAATGCTTAGGCATAGAAATGTATCCAATTTTTTGAATTATGAGAAAGAAGCGTTTAATGTAAACTGTAATAACAGGTTTGCTTTAATAACATCGTATTCCTTTGATATGACTGTTACTTCTAATTGGCTACCTTTCATTGCCGGAGCTTCTTTACACATTCTTTCCGATAATGCAACTAAAGATATAGAGAAACTTCTGTATTTTATAGATGAAGAAAAAATCAATTTTTTGAATGTAACTCCCTCTCATTTTTCAATGTTGGTAAATATGTTGGGATTTTTGGAGAGACCTGTAAACCTATCACCCAATATGACTATTATGCTGGGTGCTGAAATTATCAATGTTTCGGATATAAACAGGTGGTTAGAAAATTATCCTTTGCACAAATTTATTAATGAATACGGCCCTACAGAAACAACGGTGGCTTCCACTTTTTATCCTATCCCGATTGAAGAAGACGGCAAATGTCATTTAAATATAGTTCCAATAGGGAAACCGATTTATAATACACAAGTATATGTATTAAATGATAATTTAGAATATACACTACCAGAAGTTCCTGGTATCCTTTATATTGGAGGCGAGGGAGTGTCATGTGGTTATTTGAATAAAGAAGAGAAAACGAAATCTGTATTTATCAATAATCCTATTACTCATGAAGGAATTGTATATAATACAGGAGACGTTGTAAAGATGACTGTAACTGGCGATATTGTATTTGTAGGACGTAAAGATTTTCAAGTAAATGTCAGAGGGTATAGAATTGAATTAGGAGAAATAGAGAATGCTTTATTAAAAGTATCAGGTATTACAGAGGCTTGTGCAGAGATTCAATATGATGTAAACAAACAGCCTGTAGTTGTAGCTTTTTATGTTACAGCAAATAATTGTGATTTAGAATACAAGGATATAATGTCTGTTCTGCAAATGAAGATACCTCACTATATGTTACCTTCCGCAATGGCTAGAATAGAGCAGATTCCAATTTCTGCCAATGGAAAAACAGACAAGAAGCAATTACCCAATATTGCGAATCAGAAACAAAATTTTGTTAAAAGGGATATTGTAGGTCCAAGGAATGAAAGGGAAAAACAAATAACCTTAATCTGGGAAAAGGTATTAGGGATACCAGAGGTAGGTGTATTTGATAATTTCTGGGATATAGGAGGCGACTCTATCCGATCTGTAAGGTTAATAAAAGAATTAAAGGAGGTCGGATTAACCAACATCAAATTAAAAGATTTATTCGATAAACCTACGATAGCCGAACTGCTTGAACAAGAAATAGAGAATAATAAAGTTGAGAATCTCATTTGTATGAAAAAGGTTTCTACTCCATATGCAAAACTTATATGTCTTCCATATGCAGCAGGAACCCCTGGTATGTATAGTACATTTTCTGGGGATTTTACCGGAGAAATCAACTTATATACAGTACAATATCCGGGACATGGAGATGGACGTGAGATAAAGTCCTCTGTAGAAGAAGTTGGTGCGCTATTAGCCAATGAACTGAAAGAGGCTGATAAAGAGATTCCTTTGTTTATCATGGGATATTCTTACAGTTGCTATATTGCTTATGATATCTGTAAACGATTTGAACAAGAAAATATTCCGATACAGGGTATTATAATGATTGGTGGAACTCCTCCTACATTGCGTGATGACTTAATGCAATTCTTTTCAAATGACGATAATGCCCTTTTGGATTATTCACGTGCAAAAGATCTGTTGAATGAAGAATTGATCGCAACTTTATCAGATGAAGAAAAACATGAATATTTGCATGAGTTGAGAATGAATACTGTAGCAATGGTAAATTACAAGTTTCTTGATTGTAAATTGAAAACCCCATTATGTTCCATCGTCGGTAGAGAGGATGAGCCTACAATTCGAAACAATCAACATCTATGGAATAATTACTTTCAGAAAGTTTCTTTCCACCAATTGCCAGGAGGGCATGTTCTTATTACAAAATATCATGCGGAATTAGCTAAGTTGATAATGAATTATATAGAATTGCATGTATAAATATGCTTGTATTACCCTTTTCCGATATAGCAGTAGAAATTGTGGAAGATAGTCCTTTTGCTACTTCAGATAATCTCTTTAATGAGGAAAAAATATTCATTAAAAGAGAATGGTCTGAAATACGTCTTAAAACTTATATTTTGGGACGTTGTGCCGCACATCGTGCCTTACAGACTTTACAAAAGGAAATAGTTCCCATTTTAAAAGGAAGAGATGGTGAACCAATATGGCCATTTGACATAGTTGGTTCTATATCTCATAAAGATGCAATAGCAGTTGCTGCTGTTGGAAAGAAAAAGAGGTATAAGGGTATTGGAGTAGATATTGAAGATCAAACGACGATATTATCAAAAAAGGAATATTCTCTTTTTTGTACACCCCAAGAGATAGCGTGTATAGATAAGAAAGAATTTTCTCCTATTGACATTTTTTCACGTAAAGAAGCTATTCTAAAGGCATATTATACAGCATATAGTAAATTATGCAATTGGATTGATATTGACACGATAAATGTATCTAAAGCTTCCAATGTAACTATAATATGCATGTTAAAAAAAATTTTTATTATAAACCTATGTTGTGTAGAAAAGTAAAAACAATTTTAGTCATTATGGGAATATGTTGTTTCCCTATGATATCTTGGGCACAAGTTTTTCTTTCTGGTCGAATCGTAGATAAAAAGACAAATGAACCTGTTGTAGGAGCTTCTGTATATATACGAAAAAATCAGGTTGGAGATAATGCAAATGATAATGGGTTATACAGAATAAAATTACCTCAAAACGGAACGTATCTTGTAGAGGTTTCTTTTATCGGATACAAAACAATAAAACAGTCTGTTACTGTAAATAGAAATACAACTAAAAATTTCTTTTTGGAAGAAAGTACAGAAGTGTTGAATGAGGTCGTGGTAAAAGCATCCTCACAGCAGGCAGAAATAAATCATATACGTAAAAGTCCTATGGCTGTAACGGTTGTTGATGGAGCAAAATTAAGAGGTCGTTCAACTGGAATTGAAGAAGTACTTACTCGTACTTCTGGAATCAAAGTTAGAAAATCCGGAGGTTTGGGTAGCTCTTCTAAAATGTCCATACATGGTCTGGAAGGAAAAAGAGTAGCTATTTATATAGATGGTTTTCCTTTAAATAGCCCCGATGGTTCATTTGATATAAACGACATACCTATTGATGCCATTAAATATATTGAGATATATAAAGGAATAGTTCCTGCTGAATATGGCAGTGATGGTCTGGGAGGAGCGATTAATGTTGTTACAAGAGAGGACGAGTGTGACTTGGTAGGCTTTACTCAGGAGTTTGCTTCATTTGGTACTTCCAAAACGTTAGTCAGTGTAAAAAAAATGTTTGAAAAACCAGGGATTCAAATTGGAGGAGGTTTTTTTCATAATAAATCGGATAATAATTATAAAATGACTTATCCTGTTTTTGAAACAAATTTACCTTCAAGTGCCTACCAAGAAGTAATAAGAAATAATGATTATTATAGGTCCACAATGTATAATGTAGGTTTAACATTTACAAAATTCTGGTTTGATAAGATTGAATTAGAATGTGCTTTTTATAACAATAAAAAGGGAATTCAGGCCTTAGATTTTGATTCACGTTTTTCTCATACACATGGGACAAACATTATGCCTACTTTAACTTTAGAGAAGAAGAATTTCTTATTTAAAAACCTTGAATTCAAGTCAGGTCTAGTAACTCCAATCATTCATACGCATTTGGTTGATACCGCTAGAACAAAACGGCAATGGGATGGAACCATAACAAATACAATGGGAGAAACTGATGATAATTTATTAAACTATTCAGATGACAAACAATTTGAAATCAGACATAAATTGAATTTAAAATACAAGTTAAAGCAACATACCTTTAATCTTAACAATCAATTCACATATTCAAGGTATAGACCTAAGGATGATTATACAGCAGAATATGTTGGTTTTGACCCTAGTGGTTTTCCCAGTAATATGAAGGGAAATACTTTGGGGTTAGCACATGAGTATTCTTCACGTAATAACAAACTTCAAAACTCTTTAATGTTCAGTCTATACTATTTAAATTCTGGAATATATAGAACAAGTGATAAAATTGTAGATGAATCTGAAAGTGTTAAGAAAGAACCGAAAAAAACAAAAATAAACAATTTTTACTATGGAATAAGTGAAGGAATCAGTTATGAATTTTTCAAAGGGGTGAGAGGTAAATTTTCCTTATCACATAACGTGAGGCTTCCTGATACGGAAGAATTGTTTGGAGACGGAGTGACAGTAAAGCCTTCAGTTGATTTAAATCCCGAAATAAGTAATAATATAAATTTAGGGTTAATCATGGATAAAAGTAATTTTATGGGGTTAAGTCGTTTTCAGTTAGAGACAAATTTATATTATATGTATATAACAGATATGATAAGTTTATTTCCTGCTGATATACGAATGATTTATACGAATTTGGGTAAGACTCAGATCATGGGGGGAGATTTTGATTTAAAAATAGATGTGACTCCACAGCTTTATAGTTATTTTAACTTAACCTATCAAGATATTCGGGATAAGCTAAAATGGACTACTAATGACCAAAGTGTGAAAAACCCGACTTATGATAAACAGGTACCCAATATTCCTCGTTTTTATTTTAACTATGGTTTAGAGTATCATACAGAGGGATTACTTGGGAAACATGAAATATCTAGAATCTATATAGACGCATCTTACGTTCATGATTTTGATTGGAGTTGGCAAATGAGTAACTTACCAGAACAGCGAAAGAAATGGTTAATTCCTCGTAGTCATCTTTTTACGGCAGGATTCCAGCAATCTATTTGGAAAAATAAAGTATCATTAGGGTTTGAAGTTGAAAATATATTCAACAAGGAGAGCTATATGGAATTTAAAAAGCCTTTACAAGGTCGTACTTTTAAAATTAAATTACGATTTAATTGGTTTGGTGATGAATCTTCAGGGGGAGCGATGAGTTTGTAATATTATAAATAATTATTTTAACTAAAAAAATAAAAAAAATGAAAAATCAATGGTTTTTATTGTCGCTATTAGCGACCTTTTTAAGTTTTATTTCATGTAGTAAAGATGATCCGTTTCCAACAGATGAAGAAGACGATATGAGTTTTGTTCATAGTGTCACGGTGGGTGATAATGCTTATGTTAGTCTATTTAAAGATTTAAATGTAGAACAGACAAGTACACAAAATTCTTTGGTCTTTGCAAAAGAATCTTTTCTTTTTACTTATGGGGGTAACATTTATGTCTTAGAATCGATGAATGCCCGTTTATATAAGTACAGAGTCGAGAATGGTTTGCTAATTCAAGAAAAAGAAACGATGATTCTCCCTTCCGGTTCTCTTCCTGCATTCCTTACATTTGATTCAGAAGAAAAAGCTTATATATCATGCGTAGGATTGGGAAAATTGTATATAATAAATCCTACGACAATGCAAAAAACAGGTGAAATAGATTTATCTGAATATGCAATTGGGAAAGAAAGTGGTGATAAAAATCCTGAACCTGGTGCTTCGGTTATTAGAGATGGTATTTTATATGTAGGATTAGCTCAAGATAAGTCCCAGTTTAACCCTAATACTGGAGCTTATGTACTTTTGATTGATACAAAGACAGACAAGCCTATTAAAATGATATCTGATAATAGAGCTACAATGGCAACCGCTTATGAGTATTCAGGTGATCCTTTCATTGATGAAAAAGGCGATCTTTATATTTATTGTGTAGGAGGCTTCGGATATTTTGCAAACTGTACAGAAGGTTTCTTGCGTATAAAGAAAGGAGAAACAGACTTTGATCAGTCATACTATTTCCCAATAGAAACAATTAGTATACCGGACATAAAGGGTAATAAAGCAAATTATATTTATAGCAAAACATATACAGGAAATGGTAAGCTATATGGATATTTCAATGTTCCGGGATATGTTAGTAATCCACCTGATTATGTAAATGACAAATCAATGCAAACATTTGAAATAGATGTTTATAATAAAACTGTCAAAAAAATGAACTTTGACGGAACTACGGGTTGGTCATGTAGTCAATGTAAAGCAGGAGACTATATGGTGTTCGGGATGGCTTCTACTCAAGGAACAGGTTATTATCTTTACAACTATAAAGAAGATAAGTATGAACCTTTAAAGATAAAAACAGAAGGTAATCCCTTCAAAATTCAATATTTAAAATAAATAAAGACTGCCGGAAGCTAAAAGATTCCGGCAGCTTTTTAATTTTTATGGAATGAACAATCGTAATTATGACTGTATAATCATTATAAGTGTAATCTCAGGTTTATTTATCACAACCTGCGACTATCTAGTACAGATGAAAACTGTTGAAACAGATTATTTTGTTTCAAGACTACTTTCTTTAGAAGAAACTATTTTAAATTTATCATCTTTTGGATGTATTTTTACTTTTCCTTTTTGGATATTAGGGACATACTTCATATACACAACAATGTGTAAAGTTAATAAAAAGCTTGCGCTTATTAATACATTCTGTATATCTTATTCTTTATTGATGTTGGGGTTTTATCATTACAGCTATGCCATAATATATAGTATTGGTACATCAAAAATGATAATGCAAACAAATATAGATTGGCAATTATTAACAGGATCTAATATACCTTTTTTCCCCTTTATGTTTATTCTACTTCCAGTGACCTGGCTGATTGTTGGATTTAGTAACTTTTCATCCAAAGCTATAGTTCCTCGATGGTCTATAGTTGTGAACCCTGTTATACTAACAATTATTTTATCTATTGTCACTTGGATAATTCCCAAGACCGAATGCTTACTACCAGGCATTTTTAGTTTGGGGATCACTCTGTATTATATAATTTGTTGGATAAGCTTAAAAAAAGATAGAAATTTATGTCTAAAAAGAAAGTTTTAGTAATTGGTGGCACAGGGATTGCGGGACAATTTATTACAGATTACTTGCTACATTATCATGATATTTGTGAATTATTTATAGCATCAAGAGGTATTCATAAGATATCAGAGAAGAAAGTAAAGTTCATAAAAATGGACATACATGATACCCAAAATATAGAATCTGTTATTAAACAATTTGATATTATAATTTTGGCACTTGGTCCTTTTTCATGTGTAGGAACAGATATTTATACAATTTGTTTAAGAAATCACGTAATATGTGTTGATATTAATGATGACTATGGACATAGTGGACGTGTACTAGAAATAAAAAATGAGAACATAACAAATTTTCGGGGAACAATTTTTACAGGAATGGGATTATGTCCAGGGTTGACAACTTTCATGCTAGAATATGCTGCAGAACAATTAAAAAAAACTGTTTTAGAAGCCGAATTGAGAATCTATTTTGGAGCAGGTGTTGTTTCTGGAACAGCTTCAATAATCAATATGTTTGAGGGTTTTAAAGATGACCTGATGCTCCTTTCAGAAAGGGAAATCCGAAGAATAAAACCAACTAAATATCATTCAGATAGAACTTTTACTTTTGATCGTTTTCATTCCAATATGCCATTAATATTCTTTTCTAGTCCTGAAATAAGGACTATACAACGAGCTAGTCGATTTGAAGAACTACAAAATTTTGATTGTGCTTTTCATCTGCAAAATCTTCCTATGGGCATAGTTCCCTTACTAAGAAAGAGCTCTTTTATTAGAAAATTGATTTGTAAAATGGTCAATAAACAACAGGGGCAATTGGAGAAAAATGAGAAAAACGAGAAATCTGTGATAGTATGTACTTATGTAAGAAATCAAAATTCTATTGTAAAATGTTTATTGCACTCAGATTCCTCATTTAGATTAACAGGAGTATTTTGTGCGGTAATTGTGCTCTCGATAATAAAAGGATGTATACCAATTATGCCTGGCATCTTTACTTTTGAAGACATAAATATCAATCTGCACATGTTAAACGAAATATTAAAAAACAACAACATAAATATATCTATAGAGGAATAGTATTATGGTTTATAATAAATATATAGGAATAATAGGTGGAACTGGAACAATTGGTTCTATTATAGTTAAATATTTATTACAACTACAAACTCACTTCCATGTTTTAATTGGTGGTAGGAGATCCATAAAAGAAATATCTATGTCTACATTTTATAATAGTGAGCGACTTAAGTATAACCAAATGAACTATAACAATGATGTAGAATTGGATAATTTTTGTTCTCAATGTTTGTTGGTTATTAATGCTGTTGGACCTTCATTTAAAATAAATGACAAGATTGCCTTACATGCATTAAGAAATAATTGCCACTACATCGATATAGGAGGATATGGCATTTTGCGTGATTTATTAAAACCATATGAAAAAAGCATTGAAGCTCAGAAACTTTGCTTTATTATAGGTGTTGGTTGGATGCCTGGTATTTCAGGCGTATTTTCTAAAACTATTATAGAGACTCATTTAAACAGCCCAGAAAATACTAATTTTAATATCTATTATGGTGCTGTTGATAATTGGTCATATAGTTCAACTTATGATCTGGCAGCATCATCTATGGGAAAAACACGTTCCTATGTTTATTCTCATGGAAAGGAAATACAGGTGTCTCCTTTTCGATATACACATCACAAATTTTTTCCTTTCATTGGACATAAAAAAATATGTATGCCATCATTTGACGAACAATTAACTCAATTGGCTACTTCTTTAAAACAAATAAGAAAGATATCAACATTCATTATGCTAAATGACTATATCTCAATGGGGAAGTTTATGTTTATAAAGATCTTTTATAAACATAATTTAAATAAAGCAACACTTATGTTGCAAGATGATTATCAACGTCTCGTTAAGAAAGAGAATAAGTGGGGAAGTGTAATTTGTCAAGTTTCTAAAATAGAGCCAGAAAGAAAGATAGATACCTTTTACTATTTATATACAAAAAATAATTTATTATATACTGCATTACCTGCTGTTATTACTACTCAATACATTTTAGAAGGTAAAACAAAAATAGGATTAAATTGTCTTTGTGACTCTTTGAATTGCCAATCTTTTATGTCGGATTTAGACTTTTACGGAATAAAATATTCATATTATGAACATAAAAATTAAAAAGAAAATTCTTGTGTGTATGTTGTGGTTATGTGCCATAGCATGTTTCACTGGTTTTCCCTGGATATTTTTCTCATGGGATGTAATTCACTCTTACATGGGAATCCATGATATACCATCAGACTTGACAATTGTCTTGTTTCGAGAAGAATGTTTGTTCTTCGGTTTTTTCTGTATTTATTTTCTCTTTCTTAGAAATATCGAAAAATATAAAGGACTTATTAGCTTCTGTTCTTTCTTAGTCGCATTTATGGGTGGTTTTATGTACTTGCTAAAACTTCAAACAGGGATTGTACATATATCATCAGATTATGAACCTTTTATTTGGCTTATAATTGGAAGTTTCATATTTTATTTAAATCATAGTATTAATGGTATAGCACCAAAGAAACAAAAACTTCCCGTTTTAAGTTGTTTATTCCAAGTGCAGGCAGGAGTATTGCTATTGAACATTGTAAATATTTTAGTCCCCGAACAGACTTGGAAAATAATGTTCAATATTTCTTATTCTACAGTTTCACCTTATGATAAATATACATTTGGAATGATAAGTGGTTTTACTGCTTTCTCTTCTATTATTATATATTATATCAGTAATAGGATTCTTTTTTTTATGAATTTATCTAAAGCGATTCTCATTTTCTCTTTTCTTTATTTCTTAGGTTTCTTTGTGTGGGGAAACTTTAGTGAGTTGTATAAACCTCTATTTATTTTATATGTAGTATTAGTTGAGATTTTAAATATTGTAGGAATTAATTATATATTTAAAAGGAGGATATATGAGAAATAAAGAAGGGCTAGTCGATGATTTGATAACATCAATTCCAGGAGAATGGAAATTTGATGAACAAGTATCACAACATTTCGACACTCATGTAAGAAAAAGTGTCCCATTGTACGAGGAAGTACAAAAGGCTGTTATCGAAATAAGTGAATGGTTTATTAGAGACAATAGTGTTGTATATGATTTAGGTTCCTCTACAGGAGAAACCATTTCTCTTTTATTACAAAAGCATTCAAGAAAAAAGAATGTGAGATTCATCGGAGTCGAAGAAAGTTTACCAATGATAGAGATTGCAAGAAAAAAATGTAGTAGCGAATTAGTTCAATTTCTACAACAACATATAGAGGAAATAAATGAATTTGCTAATATAGATTTAGTTTTATCATTGTATACGTTACAGTTTTTACCTTTATGGAAAAGAAAAAAAGTCTTACAACGGATATATAATGGATTAGTAGAAGGTGGAGCTTTTATATTTGTAGAGAAAATAAGGGCGGAAAATTCACTGTTTGAGGATATATGGAATGACTTGTATTGGGATTTTAAGCAAGAAAATGGTTTGAATGAACAACAAGTTATAAAAAAGGCTCAAAGTTTGAGAGGCGTTTTGATTCCATTGAGTCTTACAGAGAATTTGAGTCTACTATCTGATGTCGGTTTTCAATGTATGGATACTTTCATTAAATGGCACAATTTTGCAGGAATTATAGCTGTAAAAATGCCTTCGAAAAATGATATAGAAGAAAATACTTATTTAAATACAGATAAAAATAATAAAATACAGCAATGAATACAAAGTTGATAATTCACATAGTAATTAGTTTGATCTCATTAAGTGGATTAATTGTTTATTATTACGCATTTCTACTAGGTTACAAAAAACATAATTCTCAATTAAAAAAACAATCAAAGCTTCCGGAAAAGTTATATTTTATGAGCACTTATCCAGCACTCATATGGTATGTATTACCCTTTATAGAGCAACCAAGGATGCATGGAATATATGACTGGTTAAATGGCGAATTTGTTTTTTTTAATGTTTTGTATATTCCAGTTTCTTTTCTGTTGTTTGTATATTTCTTTGGCATTTGGGGTAAAAAGTCTGTTTCTCAAAATATTGAAGCTACTAAAAGTGCATTTTATGCCCCAAGTAAATTGTTAACAGAAGGAATATATGCAAGAGTTCAACATCCAATGATCATAGGGGATATATTAGGACATTTTTCTTTGGTGTTATTAACAGGTGGAATCTACACTTGCATTTTATTCCCTATATATGTATTTATAGATCTCTTTATGATAAAAATACAGGTTAAGTATTCTTTAGAACCATATTATAAATCAGAACTTATAGTTTATAGAAAGAAAACCCCTGTTCTCCTTGATCAAAAACTATTATTTATAGTTTTATTTATGGCATTGTTGGTTATTTGTAATTTTTTAAATTATACAAAAATAATATGATTTATTTTAGCTGGGCCACCCAAATTATTTTGGCCATAATTTCATTTCTTTGGTTGATTCCTTATTATATAGCATTTAAGGTTGGGAATCGTAAATATATGTCTAAAACACTAGATTTATCTTGCAATAATAGATATACATTAATGTATTATTCGGGCTTTTTTATATCTATTCTTTGGTATATTATGCCCTTCTTAAATCAACCTCGCTTCAAACTAAACATTTTTTCTTTGTTTGACATAAAAGTAATACTGTTGGAAAATGTTCTTTACAATATTATCCTTATTGCATTAATTGGATATTTTATGTCTGTTTGGGGTACTAAAGTGGTAAATTGTAATCTGCAAGCAACCAAAGATAGGTTTTTGCATCCTTCAAAGTTAATAACGGAAGGTCCCTATAAAAAAGTGAGAAATCCGATGATAATGGGAGATCTATTTTGTCATTTAAGTTTTATTCTTCTGCTTGGAGCCATACATACATTATGTTTATATATAATTTATATATGTATTAATCTTGTAATTGTATATATAGAAAATAAATATTCATTATGTATACATTTCAAGAAAGAATATGAAGAATATGCTAAAAAAACTCCAGCTTATATGAATCAGGAATTATGGCTGTTTGCTATTTTTTACTTGGTAATTATTGTGACAAATATTTGTCTAACTACGACAATATATATTTAAATAAATAATGAAGAAAAAAGAAGGATTATCTAGGTTACTGGAAATTGCGGGAGAAAAAAAAAGTTTATTGCTTTTCTCCGGGTTATTTTCCGCTATAAGTGCATTATGTATACTTATACCATTTTGGTCTATATATGAAATATTAAAGGAATTGCTTGTTCATGCTTCTGATTTATCTACGATAGATTCTGAGCTAATGATCAGTTGGGGGTGGCTTGCTTTTATTGCTTTGATTGTGGGTGTACTATTTTTGTATGCGGGATTAATGTTATCTCACATAGCCGCCTTTCGTATTTTATATGGGTTAAAAATAAAACTTTCAGAGCATATAGGTCAGTTGTCTTTGGGATATTTAAATTCGACATCTATCGGTTGTATAAAGAAAATCATGGAACAAAATGTCGAAAAAATAGAGCATTTTATAGCTCACACTATTCCCGATTTGGTGAATGTGTTTGCAACCATAACTTTTATGTTTATTATCTTTTTTTCTTTAAATGGTTGGATGGCATTCACCGCTCTATTATGCATACTTTTAAGTATAGGAATGCAATTTTCTAATTTTGTAGGGAAAAGAGCTACTGCACTTACGAAAATCTATTTTGATGTCCAAGAACGCATGAGTGCTTCAGCTGTTCAATATGTGAGAGGTATGCCAATTATAAAGATATTTGGACAAAGTATACGTTCTTTTCGGCAGTTCAATGCCGAAATCGAAGCGTATAAAACATTTGCTTTAAAATGCTGTAATAACTATCAAAATGGTATAATTGCATTTATTATTCTGTTGAATTCAATAGTCACGTTTATTCTTCCTGTAGGAATATTAATAATGACCTCTGATCCTAAAAACATCTCATTAGCTGCAATTTATCTTTTTTTCATCGTGATGGGGCCCGGAGTAGCTTCCCCTGTATATAAACTCGCATTTTTAGCTTCAGGAACTGTAGAAATTAATGAAGGAGTAAAACGTATAGACAAAATATTTGAGGAAAAAAAACTATGTGAACCAGTTGTTCCTCAAATACCTCAGACGTATGATATTGAATTCAGAAATGTAAGTTTTGCTTACGAAGATAGAGAAAATATGACAAAGACAGAAGCGCTGAAGGATATCTCTTTTATCGCTCGACAAGGTGAAGTAACAGCTCTGGTTGGACCTTCTGGGTCAGGGAAGTCAACAATAGCCAATCTCATTCCTCGCTTTTGGGATGTTTCCTCTGGAGAGATTTTAATAGGGGGAATAAACATAAAAAATATTTCCTCACCCCAATTATTGGAGATCGTGTCTTTTGTATTCCAAGATACGTTTCTTTTCAATGATACCATATATGCCAATATTACAGCAGGAAATACTCAAGCTAGTTTATCGGATGTTATACAAGCTGCTCAAGCTGCCCAATGTGATGATTTTATTCGAAGTCTTCCTAAAGGATATGATACGATTGTCGGAGAGAGAGGCGTTTTTCTTTCTGGAGGAGAGGCACAACGAATTTGTATAGCTAGGGCTATTTTACGAAATTCTCCTATTTTAGTATTAGATGAAGCAACAGCTTTTGCTGACCCAGAAAATGAATATAAAATACAACAGGCCTTACAAAAGTTAATAAAAGGTAAAACTGTTATTATCATAGCTCATAGATTGTCTTCTATCACCTCTGCTCATCAAATTCTTGTTTTTAAGGAAGGATGTTTAGTTCAAAAAGGAAGACATGACGAACTTCATGTTACTACAGGCATATATAAAAATATGTGGAATGCTTATATAAATGCACATAACTGGAAGTTAAATCTAAAAAAATGAAATAATATGATTACAAAGGCTATAAAACATATTACTATAGGACAAACCAAACGTTTATACAAGCCTGTGGGGTATACAATGCTTGCAAACTTTATAAATATAGTTCCCTTTTGTCTTTCAATAGAAGTTATAAATACCCTTTTTAAAGCTTTTGATGGAACTGGAACTCCTCTAAACATATCTAAATTATGGGGGCTGATTGTGATAATGTTTGTATACATAATTTTTATGATTTTTGGAGAAAAGAAATCCTATAATGCAAATTTCCGGGAAGCATACAATATTAGTGCAGAAGGTCGTATTGCTTTAGCCGAACATTTACGCAAGTTGTCATTAGGTTTTCTTTATAAAAAAGATTCTGGAGAATTATCTTCCATGTTAATAACTGATTTTGCTATGACAGAACAAGGGATGTCGCACCATCTTCCTCAATTGCTTGGTGCACTGGTCATGCCTATTTTTGCTTTTTTAGGTTTATTGTTCGTAGATTGGCAGATGTCTATTGCTATGTTTTTATCCCTTCCTATTTCTTTTTTAATACTTATTTTCACTTCTAGTATTCAAAAGAAACTAGGGCAAACTCAAATTCTGGCTAAAATACGTGCCAGTAGCAGAATGGAAGAATATTTACAAGGTATACGTGTTATCAAAGCATATAATATGACTGGAATAAAGTTCATCCGTTTACAGGAAGCATTTAATGATCTCAAACGTGCGAATATCAAAACAGAAGCTCTGATTGGACCTATTGTCATGTTGTCTGTAACCCTTCTTCGTATGGGACTTACTTTGATGATATTATGTGGTACATACCTTTTAATTGGAGGAAAACTTTCTGTTGCTATTTTTGTGATGTTCCTTATCGTTGGCTCCAGAGTTTTTGACCCACTAACATTAGCACTAATCAATCTTGCAGAATTCCGTTATTATTCTATTGCAGGTGAACGTATTTTGAATTTACTAAATGAACCAGAAATGTCAGGAACACAAGATGCTCCGGAACAAGGAGATATTATATTTAGAAATGTATCTTTTGGGTATAATGATAAATATATCCTACATGATATAAGTGTTACAATGAAACAAGGTTCTTTAACTGCTATAGTTGGGCCTTCTGGAAGTGGAAAAAGTACATTGATGAAACTTTGCGCTCGGTTTTATGATCCTGATAAAGGTGTAATATTATTAGGTAACAAAAATATACGAGAGATTGATCCTGAGAAACTTATGCAACGCATTTCAATGGTATTTCAGGACGTATATTTATTTCAGGATACCATAAAGAATAATATTCGATTTGGTAAAGAGAATGCTACAGATAATGAGATAATAGAGGCGGCTAAAAAAGCTCAATGTCATGATTTTATAATACATTTACCTCAAGGATATGATACAATGATAGGTGAAGGTGGATGTACCTTATCTGGAGGAGAAAAACAGAGAATCTCAATTGCACGTGCTATATAAAAGATGCTCCTGTAATTTTATTAGATGAAGCAACAGCTTCTTTAGATCCAGAAAATGAAGTGGAAATACAGTATGCAATCAATTCTTTAATACAAGGTAGAACTGTTATAGTTATAGCGCATAAACTAAAAACAATAAGTGATGCTGATAAAATTATTGTTTTAGATGGTGGAAATATTATAGAACAAGGGACACATGAACAATTATTAAAAGATGAGGGATTATATGCTCATTTATGGGATATTCAAGAAAAATCCTGTAATTGGAAAGTAAATGTATAGAGATGGCATAAGGAAAATCAAAGCCGACTCCGGAGCTTTTTGGGGGGAGGCGGTTTGGCGGCGTTTCCGCCGTTAAACCGTCCTGTTTTCGTTTAACGAAAAGACAACTTGCTGTTTGCAGGAGCAGACCACGTTTATCCAATAATTATTGTGTATCAGCCCATTGTATGGCTATTCTCCTGTGATTTTCGGGGCATTTCCATCAAATATTTGCCGACAGCTCTCCCCATTAAAGGGTGGATATCTCTCCATAATTATGTGACTTACGCTCATAATTCAGGAATAAGGAGACGAATATACGGGAAATCTGTCCTTTATATACCCTATTGTCCATTAATGGATTGTTACTTTCACACATCTACAAATGGAGAGTGGCAGTGAGTCGTATATGCTTCATGGTTTTTCTGCATTATCTCCATTAATGCGTACATTTGTTTATATTCAAATGAGAGCATTTGCTACAACGTACAAATAAATTATATCATTGTTGCTTTTTTGTTATCCATTCTAATAAAGTAAGAATTAATTCGCTTATTTATAATGTGATAATGTGTTTAGTAGGTTAGTAGCCCACCATCCGATACGATACACAATCAGAGCGATAAGCATGATGATTTTGTCGATACCTACGATGACTCCTGCCGTCAGTGAGGTAAACCACAGTTCGGCTGCGTCTTTCTCCATCTTCGTCACTTCGTCCACTCCGGTTTGTTCCATGGTCGCTTCTACCAGATTCGGGTCGGAGGTACCCGTGTGAGCGACATCTGCCTGTGCTTGCAAGCTTTGGTACATCGTGTCACGTACATGGATAAGTTGCTGCACTTCCTCGAATTTGTCCGCTATTTGGGTGGCTTCTGCCTCGTACAGGTCATGCGTGTACGAGCCGATGCAGTTCGGGATGTAAGACAGGAAGTCAAGGAAACACCAACTGCTCCCACTGCCAGCCATACCCGTGTCTGCTGGCGGATACCACCAACAGAGGATGATTGAAACAGCCAAAGGACGGAACAGCTTCAGCACATCCAGTGGCTCATGTTTCACCATCATCTTGTACGCCATTCCCGCTGCCATCACAATAGCGAACAGGGCAGCCAGTGCCATGCACATTTGTAGTATCCACCAGAACGGTCCCTGCGAGCCGGTAAAAGTCGCATCAGTCAGGAACTCGTTCGTTTGAAAAATCACATCGTCAATTTCTTCTTCAAGGATATTAATACCGAAATCCGAGAGTATATTTCCGTCTGCCATACGTTTTTGTTTTTTCAGTTCCCTTTGTTTACTGTTTCATCTCCGTTGCCGCTGCCGCCCGTGTTATTGCCTGATTGCGGGCCGCGCACGGCAAAGCGCGATTCGTGCCATCGGTTCACCGCATCGCGGACAATACTCTCCTTATCCAGAGTACGGTCAGCGGTAGCGTTCAGTAGCGTACTTGTTATCGTAGTATTCTGCCGTTTGGCAAGGTAGCCGACAAGGATTTCGTTCTGTCGAGTTATATCCTCGTAGATGCGCAGATACTCTTTCTTCCGCTGTGCGTTGGGCATATAGGCATCTTTCGTTGCATCAATGGCGCACTGGTAGATATGGTAATATTCCGTCCATCTGTCTTTATCCTCCGATGTCCCCCCGACAGGCAAGATGCGGTCTATGTTTCGTTTGAGCCGTACCATCTGTCCGTTGACCTTATCGCCTTCAGCGACCCATGCGATGTCCGCTTGACGGTCAGCCACGTTCAAGGCTTCTATCTTTGCCCGGCTCACCAATGCCGAGTCGATGGCTTCAGCTTCGTCCGTTTGGTTGTATAGGTTGACGCCCGCCAGTGTGCGGAACGACAGTTTGTTCTTGACTGCTGCCGACTTTTTATACTTGTTGTGCAGTATGGAATAGTAGAGGTCGGGCGAGAGTGCTCCCGTACCGGTTTCCATTACTGTTACTTGGTTTTGTTTCGGCGAATCGTGGTTATAGGTCACGGATTGTGCCTTTGCCGCCGTGGTTGCAATTATTGTAACCGTCACGAGTAAGAGTATTCTGTCCATATTTACTTTCGGTTATTTGTTATTAATCTTTCAATACTCAATGTGCTTCAATCAGTTAATCACCAGGATTATTCCACATTTCTTTTTATATTATATTCATTTCTAATCCTTTCCTCTCCCCGCAAGAAGTGCATATCATCCTTTTCAATACAAATACATTTTCTATTCGTATGAATACAGGCGATTGCAGTGCTCATGCTTCCAGAGGCAAAATCAAGGACTGTGTCACCCTCTTTCGTGTATGTTTTTATCAGATATTTCAACAATGCGACTGGTTTTTGATTAACATGAATCGTTTTGCCCTCTGATTCCGCAGTTTTAAAATATTTCACACTTCGTGGGTATCTCGTTCCTTTGTTTTCATTTCTGAATGTAGGATTTGGTACCTTGTTTACTCCTGTCCAGTTACTTCCTCTCTTTGTACGATTCTCATAAGGCTCACCTTCCTCCATGATTGGATAATAAGGAGTTCTGCCGTTACAAAAGATACTGATTAGCTCATGCGCTTTTAGAGGTTGCTTTTTAGCAAGAAGGAAATTGCTTGCTTTTGACTTTTCCCATACCCAGTCATATTTAAATTCGGCTAAATTGCCACAGCGTAAAAGGCTGCTGAACGGTTCGCTGCCAAATAAAGCCGTAGGCGCATTATCCTTTCTCACTCTTCTAATCTCCTCCCACATTTTCGAGAATGGTATTATCTTATCCCATTGCGAGGCTGTAATTCCGAAAGGTGGGTCGCATAGAACTAAATCAATACTTGATTCTGAGAGAAGAGGCATTACTTCAAGGCAATCGGCTTTATATAGCGTAATGTCTTTTTCAAAAACGATCTTTTTCATTACATCTTTTATTAATCCAAATGTCCATTTGCCTCTTGGTTATAGGCCAGATAGACTTGTTTGTACTTAAAGTTTCTTTCTCTGTTTGTACTTCTCCGAACATTCAGGACGAAACGCTTTTCCCGCGTTTTAAGATATTCCTTATCAATTTCGGTGTATAGAAGTCATAATCATCATTATGGCATTATTTACCTCCTTCCTCTTTTACCGTCAATAATCCAGTCGTCCCGCATTGCGCCATCGTCCGAAAGCACCGTCAATAATTTCCCGTTTGGTACGTTCCCGGTAAATCTTCGATTTCCAGTAGCCGATACGTACCTGTATGTATCTCCATGTCTCGATGTATGCCCGGTTCAAGTGTTGCTCAATGCTGTCCAGCGACTTGTTCACGGACTCCAGTACCATCAGCAGGTCGCTGGTCGAGCAGGCCGCTGCGCCCGTGGCATACAGCACGAGGTCGCTCACCGACTTATAGAGGTGTTCTCCCTCGTTGGCGATGTCCCGTATTGCTTTTTCATTGATAGTCAGAATCAATGCGTCTGACGGCTCGATGTTCCCATGTTTTAGGATTTTCTCATGGAAAGCCTCCAGCATGGTCTTATAGTCACCGATACGGTCACTTACCGAGCTGTAGGTATCCTTCACGTTCAGCACCGTCCGCAGGGACTGGTACATCACGTCGATGACATCAAAGGCACGGGTATAGCGGTCAAGGTCGATATTTACTTCCTTGTATTTGCCCGTCTCCTCACGGCTGTACTCGTGCAGCAGTTGGTTGCTGTATTCCAGCGTGCTTCGGGCCAGCAACAGGCTGCGTTGTTTTTTGTGGTCATTTATGTACGCTTCCACCGACACGATATCGAATGTCCATTGGCCCTTGGCGACATCGGGTAGTAGCGCAAGCAACGTAATGGCTATCAGTATAGTGCGTTTCATGGCCGTACCTCCTTTCTGCCACTTCGGGATGTCCGTGCGTTTTCTACCCAGCGGTCATGGCACTCTTCCACGAGTGTCAGCCTACGACCCTCGTCCGTATCGAGTTCCGGTAGCACATCCTTCAGTACGTCGATGATGTTCCGCTTGTAGTGCATCATCTTCTCCAAGGATACGAGGTCGGCGTATATTTTCGTGATACGTGAATCCACCTCTCGTGCGATTTCGAGGCGGTCACTTGACCAAAGCAGGTGGTACACGTCGCTGTTCGGTACTTCTTCCATAGGTTCTGTACGGGCATACTCGGTAGTGATTTTACAGTTGGGATATTCCCGTGCGATTTCCGATATGCGATTATTCACGATTTTAGTCTTTTCCTCGTTCGACAGGTTCGGATCGAGTGTCAGTACATCGGCAACGTGCGTGTCTGTGTATGCCGAAGTCAATTCCCAACTGATTTGGATAATGGCACGGTGAATCTTGATACCCAGAAAGTATTTCGGCTTCCGTGCGATAGAAATAGTCGCACGGAACGTAATGATACCATTGATGTTCGGCATCGTCGCCTTACGGACGAACGTATAGCCGCTCCATGTACCTCCGTCCTGCCAAGTGAGGCTATAGGCTGTCTTGCAATCCTGCATGATAGCCGGTAGGCGGTAGTAATCATCTGTCGGCACATCGTTCTCTGCTTCCGCTTCCTGCTTCGCATCTGCGTACTCCTTCTGTTTTTGTTGCCACTCGGCAAGTTCGCTTTTCAGTTCCTCGATACGTGTCCGGTTGGAGTTATATTGTTGCCGGTAAGCTGCTGCGTCTTCCACGCTCGCCTCGGCAATTTTTTTCAGAAGGTCGGCGTTTTCCTTTTCCAAGGCACTAATCTGAGATTGAAGAACGGCGACTTGATTGTCCGCTTCCCGTATCAGTGCGTCCAGTTCTGAAAGGTCCAGTTCGTTCTCCGTTACCGAGGTCTGCATGACACACTCTTTGGAGTGGGCATCCAGTGAGCCGCCACACTTGCGACACTTGTATTGTGTCGAGCCTTGCCCCAGCGTCGCCCCGTCTGAACAGGTTACACTGATGGTCACGCTTTCGCATCCCTGCAATTTTGCGGCGTCCGTCGCCTGATAATAGTTCCGTGCATCGGATGCTATGTAATAGACATAGCCTTCCTCGTTGTCATTGAACTCCGAGAGGCGGGCATTGAGCTGCGCTTTGAACGTATTCAAATCCATCGAATAGGAATCGAAGACATCCTCATAGACCACCTCCGTCCGATTCCAACTCTGTGTCACGTGTATCTCGTAGGCGTATGCCTTCTTTGTCTGCTTGTTACCCTTACTGATGATATAGGCCTGTTGTCGGGTATTGATAGTATAGGTGTAGCCATCGTTGCTATTGTTGAGCTGTTGCACTCGGCTTCTTGACCATCCGGCATACCGTTCTGAATTGGCGAGGGCCTGCTCCCGTTGCGAAGCGTTCGGATAAAATCCCGGATCACTCGTGTTAAAGCGTGTCCATGCGCCCCCGTTCAATATGCTGTTGTCGTCTGTCGGTGGGTAGTAGTCGCATAGAGAAATGCTTCCTTGATCACGCCGTGCGATATACCACCGTTGCGTGTAATAGTTCCCGACAGCATTGTCCATATAGTCGGTCATCCACGATGTGAGGTCGTAGTTGCTGAAATTGAACAATGCGGCCACGCTATCCTGACCGCCCACCATGTTGATTAGCAGACTGCCGATGTCATGTTCCGCCTGCTCGAAGAGAGTACCGTAGTGTTCATACAGGTTGCCGATTTCATTGACTTTGCCACCCAACAGGTCATGGAACGCACTACTTTGCAGTAGAGCGTCACCGAGGTTCTCCATACCTGATGTTGCCAGCCCTACGCCCATGTTATAAAGGTTGTCAATGTCGCCCTTTAAGTTCTCAATCGTGAAATTGCTCGGCACTTTGGTAAAGTTGTCCAACATCCGTTGCCAATCGGTACCGCCCAGTTCCGCGAGGTTCAGCAAGGTGGCAATGTCGCGGTCAATTTCCAGAAAAGCGATGTCCGAAAACGACAGCGTGCTGTTTGTCACCACACTTTCGAACTGCATACACAGGCTCTTCGTATCGTCGCACACCTTCATCAGGTAGCTGCCCCAGTGGATTGCTGTTTGTGGTGAGCGCAGCATCAGCTTCGCCACCACCCATATTTTCGGCATGATTTTTTCTGCCACCATGTGGTAAATTCGACGATAGTAGTAATTTTCCGTGCTGCTGCACCAGATGCCAAGGTCGGACAGAGCCTTGTGTTCCAAAAATTTGGAAGAAAATATCCCTGCTGCCGCCACTTCTGCCGCCGTATAGTGTTTCAGAATATCATCCACCTGCTCGCGGTAGTAGCTTTCGGCTACTGCCTCCGTGCCGAATGCTGCGGCCATGGCCGCCACGGTACGAGCGTCATAGTTCACGCTGTAATATTGTGCGTGAACGTGCTGTGTCAGGGCAGGCAATAGGATAACCCAAAAGATAAACAGCCGTTTCATCGTTTCAGACCTCTTTTATGTATTCCGGTTCCTTGTGATTGAAATACCACCGTTCAGATTCGATACAATTCTCCGTGACAAGTCGGCAGAACATATCATGTATGATGGTAGTATCCTTGATGGCCCTTTTGATCCGGGCTTCTTGGGAGCCGAACCATCTCAAAAAGAAAGGCTGGTTTAGATAAGTTTCGCGCACGGTCTGATAACGTAGCCATCCCAAGTCACTTAGTCTTTTTTCACTCATCGGACTACTGTTCAGTTCCCGGAATAGTTCTTCTCGAAACCTGTTTTCATCGAAGACAGGTTTGCTGTTACATAGCCTGTCGCACATATCGTAAAACTCCTTTTCTTTGGGGTTTTCTTCATAATACCGGTTCAAATACGCTTCCAGTTCTACATCGGACATACCCAACCGAAGGGAATACTCTGCCAACAACCGTTCGATGGCGGCTACTTTGTCCGGTGTCATGTCATCCATGCGGAGCAGGTTCTCCTTGGACAGCATACAAAACTCCCGGAGGGACAAAACAGTGAGTTCCGGATTGCTGACAGAGATTTGTTCGCGCGTCAAGCTGCTTTCAAACCCCATCATATTTATCCCGTAGCCCAGTGACAGGGTGATTAAAATCCTTTTCGTTTTCATTATGATGTTATTTTAGTGGTTAAGTTCAGTACACATCCCGCTTCATTAACTTTCTGCGCAAACGGCAATGCCTTGCCGATACCGCTGGTATTCCAGTCGCGGCAATATGCCTCGATAGCCTCTTGGTGGCTGCATTGTAACTCGCGCTTGTAAAGCTTCAGAGCCTCTTTCTCCGCTCGTTCGGTCGTGTAAGTCATGTAGCACTCGCGCGGTTCTTCCACGCCATAAACACCGCTGGTCGTGCCCCGACGGATAAACACCTCGCGGAAGAAGCTGCGTCCTTCCTTGTTTTCAAGGCGGTTAATGGTGAAAATTTTCTTACAGTCCACGTCCGTTAGGCCAAGAATCGTCTTGATGGTGTCGAAACGTTCCTTGAATTTGCTCTGGTCAAGCAGCATCACCACATCCGAGTTATTGATGATGGCCTCTTTCACGATTTCGCTGCCGATGATGTCTTGTATTTCCTGTGTCACCACGCCCACACTGGCCCAGAATTTACGCGCTGTTTTGTACATAAATTTGATGTACTCCGCCATCAGCGGGCTGGCGATGGCTTTCCATGCTTCCTCGATGACAAGGACTTTGCGGTTCTTCTTGATGCGCATTTTTTGCAAGAAAACATCCATGATAATCAGCGTGACCAAAGGAAAAAGCAGCGGGTCATCTTTTATGCTGTCGATTTCGAAGACCACGAACGTCTCGTCGAACAGCGAGCTGTCCATGTTCTCGTTCAGCGTTTTTTCGTGGTTGCCGCCCAAATAGAAGTCCTTCATCATATAGCGGTATGTCGAGAGGTCGATGCCCGTGATACGGTTTTCCTCACAGATATCCGGGATGCGCTGCACGGAATATTCATAGAAAGAGTTGAATGACAGTTCCTCCACTTTCAGTTCCTTGCGTCGGCCCTCTATCTCGTCAATGATACCCTCGATGCGGACCGCGCGTTCCCGTTCGCTTTCGTGCCGCTTCTCACTGCTGTTGCGGTCATCAATAACGAGGCTCTTACGCAAGTCCTCACGCTGTTGGGGTGTGAAGCCCTCGAAACCATTGAAGTAGGCGTCGTAATATTCCGTGATGACGTGCTCTATCAGACGGTCTTCCGTCTTTGTGACCGTTCCCTGCGTACCTTTCCAGATGAGCAAGACGAGGTTTTTCAAGAATCCCGTTTTTTCTACGTTCATCTCTTCCCGATTGATGCGGAACGGATTCATCGTGATGGGCCGTTCCTCGGTATAGCTGATATACTTGCCGCCGAAATACTCGCATAGCCCCTCGTATGAGTTACCCGTATCGACCATTACCACGTCCGTCCCCTGTTCATGCAACTGGCGCACGACGGAGTTCATGTGGAAACTCTTTCCGCTGCCCGAAGGCCCCAGGCAGAAAAAATTCGAGTTGTCGGTCAGCTTGTTCTTTCCCTCTTTTCCCGTGATGTCGATAGCTACCGGAACACCTTGACGGTCAGTATAATAAATTTTTATCGGCGTTTCCTCACTATGCTGCACCCGTTCCTTGTACATCAGGCATACCGCAGCGTCGGAGAGGGTCAGAAAACGGTCATATTCCTCGTTCAGGCTGTAACAGTTGCCCGGAAACGAACTGACGAACAGTTCCAGTTGGTTGTATGCACGCTTACTGATATGTATGCCCATGCGCCCAAAAGCGTTTTCCAAGTGATTCGTGCATTTTTGAAGGTCGGTGTCGGCAGGCACGCCCACCACCATGTTGAAGTGCGTGTACACGAGCAGTTTGCTTTCACGGGCTATTACGTCCTGTACCTTCTTGATGTCCTCTACGGCCATTTGGTTACTCGGATTGGGGATGCTTGCGTGCCGGTTCTTCTTTTTGTCGAGTAATGCCAGTTCACGCTTCTGACTGGGCAGGAAAATAATTTGGTTGTACACCACCGTTTCTGCGTTCGGAATATTATCCACCACCGAGACAAGATCCACTGGCATCTCGGTATTATTCACCTCGATATTGGTATAGGGACGTATCAGCGAGGGGAGTGCAGCGCAGTCCACGTCCACGAGGCTGTACACCTTACAGCGTTTATCACCCATAGATACCGTTTCGTCGTCAGCCTTGACATTCGTCATCGAGACCATACGGTCTTTGAAGTTCATCGCAAAGTAACGGTCCACATATTCGCTTACCTCGGCTTTGTTCAGGAATTTCACTTGTACACCGCTGTCGCGTAGTAGGTCTCGAACCTTATAAATCTTCACGAGGAAATCGCGCCATTTCTTGCTATCGTAAGAGAAAAGACGGCTCTTCTTGGCTTCCTGTGTGATAGTCAGATAGCAAAGGCTGTCCGTGTACGGACGCCCATTAAAATAACGGAAGTACGATGCTGAGAGAAATTCTTGATTATGCTCCGGCTCGTTCGCGAACTGTTTTCTCACGAAGATGTCCTGTTTGTGTAAGGCATATCCTTCGCCCAGTGTTTGTGCAAGGGCAGAGAATAGATGCGTGAAATCGTAATAGCTGTCAATGTCTGCCGAATACTTCTGTACTGGATTTTCGATTTTCAAGACGGCGGAATATTCACCCGTCTTGGTGTACAGCACACCCACACCATCTGTATCTTCCACAGAGAAATAGATATTCTGAAAGATGTGCTTGCGCTTGCCACCCGTACCGAACGTATAGACTGACAAGGCCATACCCGTACATAGGGCGATGAAAAATAAAATGATATATAGGGTCATTCCGATATTCGTTCATTAAATAGGGGCAGGTCTGCCTCGGCTGGAGGCGGACCCGCCCGCGTTCAACAATCAATCAGCCACACACATTGCCGTGATGGTTTTTCTTATAGTCATACTTTGTGCGAATAGGCATACACATACACTCCACGTTTTACATTTTTGCTGTGCAGCCCTTTTCGCTGTTTGAGGATGATAAGCACGATTCCCGCAGATAAGACAGTCACCAATACGACCAGTCCGGCCACAAAGCCCATAAGACAGTAGGCGGCGATAAAGCCCACAATGGCTCCACCAGCCACGCCTGCCGCCCAATAGATGTAGCGGCCTTGTAATCCCATCAGCTCCAAAGGCCGTTGTAACCCCTTGAACAGCGGATAATCCGGATAACGTCCGTCATTAATCATTTCCTGACTGTTTATGCGTTAATTCCGAAGAATAGAGGTAATGCTTGGGCTGCCGCAATCAGGAAAAGGCACGCTCCAACCACCATCATAATCTTCTTCTTGACATCCTGTTCCTCGTTGTTCATGGCGATATACACCGAAATGGCTCCGATGATGGCCACGACACCAGCAATGGCATAGCAGAGTTTGACCATGACAGGAACGTATTTCACAATTTCCTCCGCTACGGTTGATAGAGCTGTCGTACCGGCCGAGTAATCGCCCGCCGTACTTTGAGCCATAGCAGGTATGCCTCCCAACAGGGCAATGATTAACATTCTTATTTTGGTGGAAACTTGCATGATAGTTTTCTTTGCCTTTCGGCACATTCTTTTGAATTTCTGAAACATATTTATTACATTTTTGTGGTACTCTTGTTTATTGAATTTATTTTACACTTCTATCAGCCACCTATATGCGGTAGCCGAAGAAAGCAGGGAACACGATTGAAGCTCCAATGATGAAGAGGCACGCACCGACAAGTGATACGATAGACTTCACCACGCCGTCTTCGCCTGTGTTCATTTTGATATAGATCTGGAGCGCGGCAACGACTACGAAAACCGAGGCGACAGCGTAGCAGATGTACAGCACGTACAGCATCATCGTCACCACGAAGTCGTGCATCGTTGCCAGTGCGTCTGCACCCCAACTGTAGTTTACGCTGCCACTTTTGGCGAATGCCGCATAAGGGACAAAGCACAGTGCACATAATATTTTTTTTGCTTTCGACATTTTACAATCGGTCTTTGAGAGGTTTCCATACCAGTTCCGGACAGTTGCCCGTCTTTCCTTTGGCAAGCATCGCTTTGTACAGTTCGTCTGCCGTGTATGCGTCCGACAGGTAGGTCGCGGTTTCTTCCATCTGTTCCTCCGCTTGGGCTTTCAGGCGTTTTAGCTTCTCCGCCACGGCTATCTCGCCATTATTGTCTGCGGTTTCCGTCTCCTGTGGTGCAGGCGAAGCGGTAGGGGCAACATCTGTTTCATATTTCTCATTACCCACATTGAATCCAGTATCGCTCTCCGTCACGTACACACTCTGTTCATCTTCTGGCGCACCGAGGTCAAATACCTCTTCTTCCGGCTTACCATTTCCTTTTTTTCCATAAAGGTCCTGCACGATGATAACTGCATAATAGACGAGATAGGCAACCGTCAGGACAATGGTGAAAATAAAATATGATTCCATATATTTTTTATAATATGATTTTTTATATTTGGTTGTGTATGCAAAATAAGAATGGATAATTTGAAAGATAAAATTATTGATTATAAAACGTATCGTTTCAATATAATATTTTTTCAAAATTAAAAAATCATATTTCAAAATCATATTCAAATATGATTTTAGATAAGAAAACAGGAAAAGTCGGGATATAAAAAAAGCCCTCCGTGATGAAGGAGGGCTTAGGGAGCGGGTTGTTCATTGTTTCTTCCCACGTAAGTAGTCGTTCAGGTCCTTGTAACCGGCATAACAGTTTGATTCGTTATAGACGCATCTGCCATACATCCCGGCTATGGTTTCCACTGTCTTTTGTCCGGCAAGGTCATTGTCAAGGTAACAGTGAATATACGTGTATTTTTGCAAATACGTCAATGTCCTTTTCAGATTACTGACCGAGTTCATAACAAGGTAGTCACAGGGAGCATTAATACAAATGGCACTATCGTCCGTCTGTTTTAGGGTTAGATAGGACAGAAAGTCCATGAATCCTTCAAATAGGCAGACACGGCTCTGTGCCTCACCACGCGATTGGGGTATCAAGGAAATGTCCTTGTTCTTGATACATCCTTTGTAATAAGGGTTTCGTACCTCGTATCCACCGGATATATTGCCAAAGGCCAGTGCAAAGTAACGTCTCTGGCGCAGTTCGTAATGGACTTCCTTGCAGAACATTCGTCCGATATCCGAATCAATCATACGTGAATGGAGATATGAGAGCAGTGCGTGGTGTCGCAGCGGCACGATAATCAAATTCTTCATGTCGGTTTCCACTGGTCGAGAGGTTGCGGGCAACGCCCGGGGGCTCGGCAGCGACACACCATTGACATACCGTTTGATGTATGCTAATGCTTCACTCACACTTTTAGTTCCGCAAAGGTACTTACCCAGTTCCACAAGGTCGCCTCCGGTGGCCTCGCCAAAATCATACCATTCATTCAGCCGGTCATTGACTTTGAACGATGGCGTCACCTCTTTCCTGAGAGGCGAAAGATACCAATATTGCTCTGATTTCATATACTGCGCACGGTGGCCGAGCTGGGCCAAAAAGTCCACGATACGCACTCGTTTTGCTTCGTCTATGGTCATATTAAATTTCTTTTCACTTGTTTGTACAAAAACGGTTTAGTTTAGTTTGCGCCCCTATATATATAAATACTAAATTAAACTGAATTATATAGGCCCGCGCCCGCTCTCATTCTTCATCGAAAAGCATGGTTTCTGCCTGTGTCATGTCATAATAAAAAAGTTTATCTCGTTTGATAACCAGTTTTAAGGTGTCAGTCAGATATTGCAGCAGTTTGACCATTACGTTTCTCCCACGCTTAAATCCGATTGCTTCGTAAGCAGTCATCATGGCTTGCAGCATATTTTCAAACCCACGGATAGGTTTGTCTCCAAACGCAGCGGAAAGGGCTTCACGGTGCTGTTCGATGCTTAGTTCCATAAAACCCGTCCGTTGTTTCGGTTTCTGATGTGGGGCATTCTCAAACAAATGCCCTTCTGCGAGAACCGGGAGCCCACCCTCATTGACAGTGAAAGCAAAAGGTTTAAACTCTTTCTCACGGATGTGTAACGCATGAACTTCGCTGACGTTGGGACAATCGTTGTTTTTGCTGATGACCAGTACAGTCTCCGCCTTGTTGCTCATTTCCGTACCGATATGCCCGCGCACATTGTTATCTCCTTTATTCAAGTGTAGCACACAGTGGATATGCAGGTCATACTTTGATGACCATTCCATCATCTTGTTAATGACTTCCACGGACTCACCGGTACTGTTTATGTCAAGCATCAGGTCACGGATACCGTCGATGATAACAAGTCCGTATCCTTTTCTTTGACGTAAGGCGTAGTCGATGACCCCAATGCGTATTGCCGGAGAGTATTCGCGCAAGCAAATAAAGTCGAGGTTTTCACTGTCGGTTGTAGTGGGCAGTCCGGCAAGCCGCAAGATGCGTTCCAGTACATTATGACAATGGAAGCGGCTCTGCTCCGTGTCCACGTACAGAATCTTGCGTTTACCTTCCGGGAGGTGCGCCCGGTAGTTCAGCACTTGTTTCCCTGCCAGCGATGCAGCGACAATGGCCGAAACGTTAAATGTTTTTTTTGATTTCGCCTTGCCGGTTGATGCGCTGAAGTTGCCGAGCGTAGCAATGGTCGAGTTGTCTATCCAGATAATCTGTGGCGGCGTTTCATAGGTATCCGTCGCCCGAATCTGCGAGGCGGAGAGGATATCCGATAAGAAATCCTCCTCCGGCCTCATATCCACATTATATTCAGTTCTTCTTTCGTTTTCCATGGCGTCTTTGATTAAAGAAAGGTTGTGTGGCAGCGGCCTCGTTTGCCATACGTGCTGCTTCATCTACGGTTGGTTCATAATTCTGTAAAAGCCATTCATCCAGATCTTCTTTGGCGAAATATATCATTTTGCCACGTGGCTTGTAGTGCGGAATCTCCTTGCCTGATGTTAGCTTGTACAGCATACTCTCGGATATTCCGATATACATACAAGCCTCTTGGAAGGTAAACACCTGTTTGGTGGTATATATATTTTTTTCCAGCAATGCGATGCGTTCCAACAGACTTTCTATCGGATCTAATTTCTTTAGGATGGCTTCGACGCTTGTAAGCCGTTCACTCAGCCGTTCCATGAATGTCAATCTATTATTTTGCATAAATGAGTTATTATAAATTTAGACAATGAAGTATATCCTCCGTTATGTAGCGCGCTAACGGAGGTCAAAGATAGGGCAACCCCAAAGGTCAGCGTGAGTTTGTACCGTGATAGTAACCACGTATCACGGCAACTGTCACGCTTTTACCTTTCACATACTTCGCTTATTGGCACTTCTTACCACTCTCTCAGTTCACCAATGGCTCGTCTGATACCGTAACCTGTTGATGTCATGTTGTTACGCAAGGCAGACAGAGCGGATGAAAGGCTTGAAGCTGAAACGAATCCTTTTCCATCCTTGGTTTGCAAGAACCGCCCATTACTGAGAACGGACTGCCATTTGGCTTGGATAAACGAGTGCTCAAGGAGTGTATCAAACAGGATGGCCACATGGCGGATATTGTTTACACGAATACAGAATCCTTCTTTACAGGAAAGCAGGGCTTCCATATCTTCAACGTGTAGGGTAGAAACGCAAAACAGATGATAAGCATTGGCACAAGCTGTAATACCTATCATCTGTTTACGAGTGAGATTGCATCCAAAAGAAAGAGGATAAATTCTTGTCGGTCCATCTTTGCAGCACGTGACGGACTGTGATGGTGGCACAAACGTATCATACGTTCGTTTCAGTTCCATACACTTCTCGAACGAGAAGTCTGCTTCGGTAAAAAATGCTCGGATAAGATGGGAGCAATCGTTTAATAGCCCCTTGACGATATGAATGTTCATTTCATGGCAGTTCCGGCAGAACGCATGGTCACAGTCGATATACCGGTGGCTGTTTACGAAATCCTCCACGTAACGGTAGTACTGCTTATTGCCCGTCACGACATCACGGAGATACATTGTTTTTGCTTCAACGAGCAATGCGAATAATTCTTTCGCTACATCCTGTTCTGCAACAAAATGGTGCAGATGTTTTTCCCCTCCAAAAAGAGAGAGGGCCATTGTTAGGTCTTTTCATGATGAAATATTTTAAATTGGATTTATATGATATATTATAAGAGTGTTGCTCCCGAAAGAGAATCCTGTCGGAACAACACCCTTATAAGTGATTACATATCTGATGTTCATTGCATTGTCAATCGAATAAACCGTTGGTCAGATTTACTGCATCGTCTTTTTTCTTATTGACGATTTTGGCATACACTTGGGTCATCTTTACAGATGTATGACCGAGCAATTTAGATACAGTGTACAAATCGGCCCCCAATGTCAGCATCATTGTGGCGAACGTGTGGCGGGCGGTATGAAAGGTGAATCGCTTGGAAATTCCGGCGGCTTTGGCCCATGGTTTGATAAGCTGGTTGATACCAGAAGGCAAATCGAACACATGGTCGTCTGCTGTCTTGTCCCCACGTTCCGGCATCCACTTCAACGCTTCATTGGAGAGCGGAAGGTAAATCGGTTCTTTCGTCTTCTGCATGGCTACTGCCAAGCGGTATTGGCCGTTGTCAATAAACACATCTTTCCATTGCAATCCGATAATGTCACTGATACGTAGTCCACAGAAGCAGGAGAACAGGTAGGCACTTTTTACCCCTTCGTTCTGCATTGGTGTAGCGATTAATGATCTCACTTCTTCAATAGTCATATACGAACGCACACTTTCCGGCATCTTGGGCTTCTCCGATTTTTCCATTTCGTTGAATGGATTCTTTAAGATCCGTTTCGCACGGACAGCGGCATTTAACGCACCGTTGAAAATCTGGTAATAGGTATTACGCGTAGAAGCCGAGATGGGTTTTCCTTTGGGACGGTAGTTTGTCAGCATATAGTCGATATAGCCGTGGCAAAAAGTGAGGTCAATCTGATTTAATGTGAATCTTTCTCCTGCATACTCTTTCAAGATACCGGTAACAGATTTTATCTGGCCTATGTTTTTCTTACCACGTTTCTTCTGTTCCTCTTTATAGAGTTGCATCCAGTCCAGCAGATAAACCTTATCCTTATGATTCATGATACCGGCTTCACCACTTGTCAACTCTATGATACGCTTCGATTTGATTGCATTTGCGGCAGCCATTGTCGTTTCGTTCTGTTGGCGGGCATTACGATCCGTTTCCGGAATAAGATACATTTTCAGATACTCGTATGTCCGCTTACCATTTCGGTATATATCCAGATACAAACTCTTGCTGCCATTGGCCAACTCCTTCGTCCGAAGACGAATCGGCTCCTTTACTTTTATTGGCTTTCTGGTCCTTGGCATATTTGTGTCCTTTTATTCGTTATTTCCTATCACAAAGGTACAAATAAAAAACGTAATCAAGAAACAAACAAGAAACAAAAATGCACCTAAAAAGAGCAAAGCAACAGAAAACGTAGAAAACAACTGAAAATAAAAACTCGTATATAAATTATTGATATATAGATGATTTATCTATATTTATTTGGAACTTGTTTTCATTTTATATATGTCTTTATGATTATTGGTAAGTAATGACTTAACAAAGTAAGTTTATCATGTTATCCGTATATACACGTGCACAAATAGCCATCGCCGTACTGCATGACCTTTCTTCTAGCAAAGTTCTGCAACCGGTCAAATTCCTCCTTCAAAACGAAGAATGGAAAGATTTACTTAATAAGCTGGAAAAAGTACAACTCATCCGCCTTTTACCAAACAAAGAAACAAGAATCCTTTTCTCATATGAATTTAGTCGCCCATTATTGCAAATATCCCTATTGAACGTACTTCAAGCCATAAATATAGCCACTTATCGTTATACATCCGTTTCGAGGAATTACCATACACTGGTATGGCTACTCAAACACAAGGCAAAGAAAGGAGATGCAAAATGAGAATATCCCCGACATTATATATCCTTTACCTTTTTGTTTTCTTGTTAGTTGCCTGTAACCGACGCGAACTGACTTATTCGCCCGAAGCAACAATAACAATCAGTGCCGATTGGAGTCAGTCAGGACTGAATGAAAAAGAGCAGGATTATGGTGCTACCGCCATATTCTACCCTACCGATGGCAGCACTCCTTTTTTAGCACTGATGGGTGACCGTACATACAAGACCCTATGCTTGAAAGAAGGATGTTACAATGTCGTCCTTTTCAACCGTTCATTCGATGATTTTGGTAACCTCTGTTTCAGAGGAGAAGAAAACTACCAGACGCTAGAAGCCTATGTAAAGAAGATGGAAATAAGGAACGAATCATCCTCTGAAAGAATTATTATGGAAAGTCCTGACGAACTTGCCGCTGATTATATCGAAGGCTTTGAAGTGACTTCTGATATGCCGGAAAACTATTCATCAGCCATCACCCAACAAAGTAACCGAAATTCCACCAGGAACGAAAATAGTTGTCACTTACGCTTCACCCCCAAAAAACTGACTCAAAAAATAACGGTTAAAATCCGTATCAAAGGAATGAACAACATACGAAAAGCCACCTGCACACTAGACGGCATTGCAGAATCCATATTTCTCGTTTCGAGACAAAATTCGGAAAAGACAGTAACACAAGTGCTACGCTTAAGCAATCCCGTTTATGATTCCGGCTCGGTAACAGAAGGAACGCTGAGCACTACTATTAGTGTGTTCGGCTTCGATGTAGAGATTCCACACAACCTACATCTGAAAGCAAAGTTAGTAGACGGGAAGACCATATTTGAAGAAAGTTTTAACGATTTGGCAATAAGACGGTTGGATGAAGAAGACGGAACTATGAGCGTTTTTATTGACATGGCATGTGAAAAGACCGTGCCGAATGTAAAAACAGAAGGTAGCTCAGGATTTGACGCCGATGTAGATAAATGGGACGATGAAGTGAACAGCGATATAGATATATGACAGATATGGGTAGTTATAATATTAATTTAAAAAAAAGTAGAAAATGGAAGTGAAAAGTTTATTGATGGTGATGGCAACACTGACTATAGCTGGTTGCTCACAGAATGAAATGACAGAAATGAATCCGGATACGAACCGGACAATCGGGTTGGACGTATATACGGAAGTACAGACCAGAGGAACGGAAACTACAACGTCCACATTGAAAGCAAATGCCGGTTTCGGTATTTTTGCCTATCAGACAAGCAGTGCGGGATGGAATAGTGAAAAAGGAAACACAACACCTAATTTCATGTACAATGAACATGCTACATGGACTTCTGATAGTTGGGGGTATACTAATTTACGTTTTTGGCCAATAGATGATAAGAAAATAACATTCTTTGCTTATGCGCCTTATGAATCCAAACCGGAAGTTGGAACAGACCAAAAAATAACCTTATCAGGACAGAATGCCAAAGGCGCTCCGACAATCACCTTTGAGGTAAAGACTTCTAATAACTGGAAAGATATGATAGATTTGGTAACAGACTGCCATGCTGCCATACAAGACCAAACTAGTGAAAGTAATAAGGGAACGGTTCAGTTCAAGTTTAGTCACGTACTTACCCAAATAGCCAATATCAAGGTGAAGCCAGATGTGAACTTAGGTACTGATACCAAAATTTTTGTAACGGGATTAAAGTTAGATCCAGGAAGTACAACACTTTACAACAAGGCTGTTTATAAATTCGATAACGACACTTGGGAAGCCATATCTCCTGACGCATCTTATTTTTCAACAGAACAAGACCTGAGTGATTTTTTAAATAAAACAACCACCGACCAATGGGGATATAATAAAAGTTCTATCAATGTAAGTGATGACCAGAATGCAACCGCGTTATTCTCAGATACAGAAGCTCTTTACTTTATTCCGGTAAATAACAAAAACGGTACAGCCAACGCAGGTGACTTAAAACTGAAAATCAATTATGACATCGTGACCAAAGTGACCGACACAAGTAATCTGACAAGTACCATAACAAACAAAGAAGTTTCACTACCGAAAAATACGTTCAAGAAAGGAACGAAACATACCTACGTATTGACTATCAAGATGAATGCCATTAAGATTACGGTGGAGGATAATATGGAAGGTTGGACTGATGATAGCGACTCTGATATTAATGTAGAGAAATAATTTCCTTTTGCAGCCAAAACATGATACATACTGGCTATGGAAAGAAAACAGACCGGACAGGGTTGAATGTTTCTTCCCTGTCACTACGGTCAAAAAAGCACGGACGTACAATAAAATAGAAAAAGAAGCATGAATCGAAAAACAGAAAGCATAAGGGTGAAACAATTGTATGGCATTTTCCTTGCTGCAACTTTGTTATTGGGAGCTTGTACCCAGGAAGAATGTACGAACGAATTTCCCCAAGAAAATATCCCTATCAGCTTTTCAGGAAACGTTCCGGTAATGAGATCTGTTAAAGAGTATAGCACAACAAGTGATCTTGAAACGATCGGTGTGTTTGCCTACTTCACACACGGAAATTTCAATGAAGATGCCGCAACACCGAATTTCATGTATAACCAGCTTGTTGGTAAACAAACAGACGGCACATGGTCTTATAGTCCGGTCAAGTTCTGGCCGGACAATTCAACAACAGATAAAATCAGTTTCTTTGCTTATGCTCCTTATATAAATGAAACAACAGGTAGCAACTTTTTCGTTCAAGACAAAGAGAGTTCAAATGGATTTCCGATGTTAAGTTATACCGTTCCCACAGCCGAAAACAAACAGATAGATTTTCTCGCTGCAACTCCGGTAATGAATCAAAACAATGGCAATGTAAGTTTTAAACTGCGCCATACACTAACCAAGATCAATGTTTACGTAAAAAGTAATGATAATACGGAGGGAAAGTCCGTAACCTTTTTCTCCATTACGGGAATAAAAAGCGGAACACTGACCTATCATACTCCTACGACTGATAGCGACAAAGGCTGGCTGTGGGCATTCCCATCACCTGACAAGAAAGAAACTTTTACCGCTGACATAACCAATTTCCCTGTACCGAATACTATTGCGGAAGAAAAGAAATTGTTAGCTACTTTTTTCCTGCTTCCTGCCGGAAAAGGAAGTCAGTTCAGCATCACTTATCAATATGCGGCAAAAGACGGAAATAATAATGCCATTACTCAAGCTATCCGCATAGAAAATCAATCTTTACCTTCTACTGACACTTGGAATCCGGGAGCTTCTGTAAGTTATACCATCGGTATCTCAAGAAAAACTATTTCCGTGATGTCAGAAAATGATATCACATCATGGGAAGGAGGCACGGATTCTGAAACGGTAAATGGAACAGAAGAGAAACAGATAACGAATTAATGGGACAAATAAAAATCAGCCTTGTACCAAGGTGCTAATTTTAAACAAGATAATAACAAAGAAAAATGAAATCTTTCACCGGCATAATCTTTTGGAGCATCCTCTTGATTTGTAGTGCATGCACCGACGAAAATGAAACAAATAATGGAAAAAGAACGGACTGCTACAATGGAACTCCTCTCACTGTTCGAGCTACAGCAACCGGGTTTGAAAACATTCCCGGTTCCGAAAAGCCTTCCACACGTGCTTCTGTGACAGATGAACATCTTAAAACAGAATTTGTAGACGGTGATTCTATTGGTATATTCTCCATAAAAGATGGCACAATAGTGGATGACATTAACAATATCCCATTGGTTTATAACGTGTCAAATGATAGTTGGAATCCGGTTGAAAACAGCAAGACACTCTATTGGTATGATGGAGCGAGTTACATCGCATACTATCCATATAGGAAGAATATCACACTAGATGTTTCAAAGGATACAGATGAAGCTATTGCTTCGTTGACCGGGAATGAAAAACTGCAACCTTCGAAAGACCAATCCACAAAAGAAAAGCATACTGTGAGCGACCTGCTGATTGCTACCGGCGTACCTACTACCGGCAATTCTTCCGGAATAATCCTGAACCTGCAGTTTAAACACCAATTTACATTGCTTGTGCTGCAACCACAAGCATACATAGGTTGTTTTGCACCCGAAAATGCAGGTTTTGTTTACCACAAAGAATCAAGAATTTTAGGAACAGACTCAGCAGCTATCAATGTGAACTTGAATGGCATTACTCCATATCAGATCGATTCTGTAAAATTCTGCGCCATTGTCCCATCACAAAAAAATGCTAGAATTACCGGAAGCTATGTGACCGCCGACGGCAGAAATAATACGAATACAAAGATAAACTATTCGGGCAGTTCCATCACTTTTGCTTCTGGGAAATGCTATACTCTGAAAGTAATCAGCCCTGTACCCGGCAAAGGAAGCACAGAAAGAAAACTTTATCCCGGAGATTTTGTCTTTCAGAATGAAACCGAAAAACGAATAGAGATACATCCCGGAGACGGCATGCTGGAAGAAAACGGGAAAATATATGATTATCAGAATGCTATTGGAATGGTCATTACTTGCGATTCTAAAAAAATGACAGATATAAAATGCAATGAAAACGGTTGGAATCATGCTTATGTAATGGGGTTTGAAAATTTAGGGACCGGTCGTTGGGGGGGAATGGAACGAATCGAAGAAGGGATTACTCCAATGACAAAAGATGATGAAATTGAGAAGAATATGAACGGTTATTCTGAAACAGAACAAATGTTGAAGAATTATACTGCTAATGTACAGGGTAGTTACAGTGCTTTTGAATCAATAAGAAAATATAGAAACAGTAACAAAATTCCTGATGGACTTAATCGCAGTCCATGGTTCGTACCGAGTATCGGACAATGGTTTGATATGCTGGTGAATATTTGTGGAAAATCTCCAAGAGATTTTCGAAATGAAACCAGTAACGGCCTAAACGACACAGGATGGGGACAAGAAACACTGGATAAATTGACTATACAGTTATCTAAAGTAGGTAATTCGTTACCGCAGTTTAGTGATACCTACAGACTTGGCTTCAGTTGCAGTTCCCAATATGATAAAGACAGATGCTGGATGTTACTTTGGCACATTGATGATCCTGAATATCCTAATTGGGATAGAGTCTGTTTGCAAGGATATGATAAAAAAGCTTATTGGAATGTACGTCCGTTTTTTGCTTTTTAATTATTTATCGTCTTGAAACAGTCTTGTTTCGGAGCAGTAGAAACTTAGTGGAGATTTTTTTCATGCGGTTGTTTGTGATACCCTGTATAAACACTCGTCATTTTTTAGGGATGGTTTGTATGACAGACCAAAATAAGTCTGCCAAAGGGAATTACACCCATTGCGGGAGATGATCAGAGGACGTTTCTTTCATGTTCCTGCAAAGTTTTTGATACATATGCGTAACTTTATAATCAGATTCATCCTTAAAAGATCTTATCCATATCTCTAAACCTTTCCTGCCCTATGGTTAAGGGTTTTCTTCCTGTTTGTTTTATCTCCGCAAGCCTTTGGAGTTAACTCCATAGCCTTGGGAGATAACTCCAAAGCTTATGGAAACAACTCCAAAGGCTATGGAGATAGAATACATCCGTATAAAAAGGCTTAATCAGGGAAGAGAAAAGGCTTATGCAACAGGAACGAATGTGATATGTTGTTATTACGGCAGCAGAAAGATCGAACCGTTTAAAAATTCATGTCAACTCTTTTCACACGCAGAAGGTATATACTGAATCTAAAGAAAGATATGAACAGGAAAATAAGAAGTAGGCCCCGTCAAATTGGCACTATAAAATATTTTGTGTAAATGGAAAATACGGGATTCAAAATCGAGTTCCGTATTTTTTATTTTATACATTT